>CAZEKS010000733.1:0-1501 GCA_964512795.1 uncultured Syntrophaceae bacterium | reverse complement strand
ATCTGGATCTGTTGGAGGTCCTGCTTGTTCAAAGACATCACGACGGTAATATAGCGCTACAGGACCCGGTTCCCATGGTACAGCATAGTATTTACCATCCATTTCAGCATCTGCCAGCTTTGCTGCAGATAAATTATCGACATATGGTGTTATCCTATCCGTTAGATCTAATAAGCCGCCCATGTCAATTAATGATTTTAAACGGGTATTTTCCGTTATACAAATATCAGGAGCACCTGTTCCTGCTGTAATTGCCAGAGGCAAGTTCACATAGACATCACCTGTTCCATACAACGTATACTCCCACGTAATGTCCGGATATACATCATTGAAACCTTCCAGGGATGCATCCAGCCACTGTTCGTTTGGTTCCCATAACCAGATCATGAGATTACCAGAAGGCTTTACTACTTCTTCTTCTTCCTCAGCTGCTTCTTCCTCGGCTGCTTCCTCTTCTTCAGCTACTTCTTCTTCCTCAGCTGCTTCCTCTTCAGCTGCTTCCTCTTTACAGCCAGTCAATGAAAAAGCTGCAATCATTGATATGCTCAGCACTAAAACTACTACCCATAATAAAGACTTTTTCATTTTCGATTCCTTTCACTATCAATACTTTAATATAAAAAAATGCATATATCTACTTTATTAATCACCCCCTTTAAATTCTTTTATGTTTCAAAGTATGTTTTTAGATTACCGAATTCACAAAAACTTAATTAGTTGAAATTCCTATTCTGTATCATAATTTTTGATAGCAACCATTAAGATTAAAAAAATAATATATAAAAATACCAAGTGCTTGCGCAAGTGCTTACTTATAATATAAAAAAATATCAAGCGTGTCAAGTTTCTGGATTTTTAATTCGCTCTAAATCTTCTATAATCGAAGCCTACAAAGTATCTGCCTGGTAATCACATTTAGTATTTTTACCAATCAATTAGATTATACATTGATTTATAAGTAACAGCCATTTGTCCTAATACCACAATTGTATTTTCATCAGGTAGATCGGATCGGTTTATTAGTTATCCAGGATTAAATCTATATAATATGGTTTCTCAGTGAAGCCATCTTCTGATATGACATTTATGGTGGCTGTTCCTGGAAGTGTCAAAGGAGGAACGATAGATATTCGGCCATTGTCATCCGCCACGGCTGAAATTTCCGGCATTTCCTTATCTACTGAAATCGTATATTCTGTCTTGTCGCTGTCAAATCCTTTTATAGTCTCTCCATTTATTTTTAAATCTGTAAGTGATGCGGCTGTATTATAAATAACTACGTCGCCTATGACTTCAAGTTCCAGTACTCGCAAAAAGCCGTTTGCGGTTCCCGGAGATTCGCTTTCCATATCCAGCCTGAGCCGTATAGTTTCGATAGGCTCAAAAGTTATGACTGTAGCCTGATTCTGTCCAGTTGCCCAGGTTATATAAGCATCATTGATCTGTACAAAGCTGCTTCCGTTCCAAGAGGATACCTTTATCGATTGCGGCATATTGCTTA
>CAZEKS010000732.1:0-1501 GCA_964512795.1 uncultured Syntrophaceae bacterium | reverse complement strand
ACGTGAGAGAAACCCGCAAAGAACTCCAAACAGCTTCTTTGCGGGTTTTTTTATCAAGCCTCGGAGAGTCTCTTTCCAGGATCTACCGAAAGCGAGTCTCTTACCTGTATCTACCGAAAGCTGGCAAAAAAGGGAAGGAGGTGTGGGATCTATAAAGAGGCGAAGGACCTAAGTGTCTAAAATTCCTACTAACTTTTACTGCCCAAGAAAGGGGGACATCGTATGCATTTCATAAAGATCTTCATACTGATCATTTTATGCGTGGCCATTGGATTTTTCGGTTGTGCTAAGGAGAAGGCGGAGGCTCCCAAACAGGAGCGAATCACTAAAAATCTGGTTCCCCAGAAGGCTGAGATTAAGGGGCAGAATTTTCTTGTGGAGCTTAGCAACCTTGAAGTGACCACGATCGTAGACATAGCTTCTAAAGAGATCGTCGAGACGCCAAGCCTCAAGGGTAACATCAAGATTACCAATAAATCGAAAGATATCCTGGATATCCAGGCGGTCACCCTCGAATACTCAAATGAAGATGGGAAACCAATCCCTTTTCAATCTGGAGAGAAAATAGCGACAGCTTCTTTGTTTTTGAAGGCGATTAAGCCTGGAGAAATTACCGAGGGGTCTTTGGATGTCACAATCCCAAGGATGGCTATCAAGGAAAAGGCCCTGGGAAAGATAGAAATCAGCCTGGTCTATGTCCCCTCTCCTCTTAAACGAGAGACTTTGATTTTGTCTGAAAAGGTTGAATAGTCCCTGATATCATTCCATGGGGCTAAACAGAAGGACGTTATTTTGATCACGACATAGGGGAATAGATACCCCCTCCCCATGTTGCCAATCTACCTGTGGTAGACAGGCGGTTTGGGTTATCGGAAACACTCTACTTGTTATATCGAAGTAGGCTATGGGAGCATGGGGTAGCCGATCAAATCGGCAGGAGGTTACGATGACAACATCATTGCAAAAGAGTCAACTAAAGCGGGGCAACATTCTGGAAAAAATCAAAGTTGAAGGAAATGTGGATGAGGGACAGAAGGTAATTATTCGCTACGAAACTGCCACTCTAAAATGGAAAGGATTCGAATCCCGCATGGCGATATGGAATAAAATTTACGAACGGGTCTAACGAGCAAGGGAAAATTGGTATGAAGGCTTTCCATAACGAGGTGAGAGATCGCTCAGAAATTCCCTGCGAAGGTGACTGCCCCTATCTGGTTGTTACGGACACTTTGAATTGCCGAAAAGATTCAGAAGGGGTAGTAGACATGGAAGAAGTCCGAGATACAGGCGAATGTCCGTTTTGGCCCAACAAAGAACTGAAGACTAAGTGAAAGGGTAGGAATATTAGATCCTCTTGAGCAAACTCTTTAAGATAAATCCTGATACTGATAAAAGATTTTGAAAGGAAACAATTTTATGGCTGGGATCTCGCCAGCAATCTTTTTCTTGATCATCTTTCTCATTATCATTGCCGCCGCAGCCATCAAAATCCTACGGGAAT
>CAZEKS010000731.1:0-1503 GCA_964512795.1 uncultured Syntrophaceae bacterium | reverse complement strand
CACACGGATATTTTCATTTCGCCTCCATTCAGGGGAAAAGTACACGTTACATTTATATTTAAGCGGAAAGTGAGGACAAAGTAAAACTTATTACCAGGTAATTATCTGGATTGCGTTTTGGGGGCAGGCGCGGACGCAATCCGCACAACCCGGCACAGGCTGAGGTCCGTCATCGGTATCTCAGCACTGGCTTCCTGCCGGAGTAACTGATAGGGGCATGCTTCGGCGGCAGGACATACACCATTTTTACATATTTCAGGACGGCATTTATTTATATCCACCAGCGCCATTTTCTTCGCCACAGGCTATTCCTTTTTATTGCCCAATTTATTGGAAAGACCGGTTGCAAATGTTTCTCATTCTCATTTACTATTTTACTCCCAATTGTTATTCTGCGCCAAACATGAATAGCTGTAATATTTGCATTGAGGATTGAGATATGGTAAAAATACAGAAAACGAAGCTCTTCATCATGAATGGCACAGTTTTCGGGAGGTAATGAGTGACGGTCAACAAGGTGTTCCGCAGTTGCGATGAGGCAGTGGCTGACGTTTTTGATGGCGCCACCATAATGGTGGGAGGATTCGGGTCCTTTGCCGGCCTGGCCACCCACCTGCTGGTTGCCCTCGCCAGACAGGGAGCGAAAAACCTGACGGTCATTGCCAATGCCGGCGGAGTGGGTTTTGAGCTGAGCAAGAGGATAAAACCGGAGGGGTACCACGACCTGGGCATCCTGTTCTAGAAGGGGCAGGTGAAGAAATTTATCGGGTCTGTGCCAGCCCTGGGCGGAATGCCCCCCACCACCCCTATCGAAAGGCTCCATAACGAGGGGAAGATTGAGATTGAGGTGGTGCCACAGGGTACTCTGGCGGAGAGGATACGCTGTGGGGCGGGAGGCCTGGGCGGATTCTATACGCCGGTGGGCGTAGGCACCGTGGTGGAGAAGGGTAAGGAAAAGAGAGTCATCGGCGGTAAAGAGTATATCTTGGAAATGCCACTGGTGGCTGATTTCGCTCTGATAAAGGCGTATCAGGCAGATACCCTGGGAAACCTGGTATATAGAAAGACCGCCCGTGCCTTTAATCCGGTAATGGCTATGGCCGCTAAGGTAACCATTGTTGAAGTTGATGAGGTGGTACCGGTCGGCGAACTGGACCCGGAGGTGATTGTTACACCACATGTATATGTACAGCGTATTGTGGAGGTACCGCGATGAAAAATCGTCTGGATGAGCAGACTATTGCCCTGAGGGCGGCGCGAGAGTTCCAGGACGGCTTGGTGGTCAACCTGGGCTACGGTATGCCCGGGCTGTGCGCCAACCTCATCCCAGAGGGAAGGAAGGTATTTTTTCAGAGCGAAAACGGCGTTCTGGGCTACGGCTCTTTAGCCACCGATGCCGAAAAGGACTACGAGTTCATCAATGCCTCTGACCAGCCGATTACGCCAGCACCCGGAATGTGCTTCTTTGATAGTGCCACATCGTTTGACATGATTAGAGGCGGA
>CAZEKS010000730.1:0-1505 GCA_964512795.1 uncultured Syntrophaceae bacterium | reverse complement strand
CTGTGTCAGCAGGTCACCGGGGAGCGTTTGCCCCTTATATCTGAGTAGCTTCTCTTCCAGCTCGACCAGCTCTTTCATCTGCTGAATGAACCAGGGCTTAATATAAGTCTTCTCATATAGCTGCTGGACGTCTGCACTCTTGCGGAGGGCTTCATACATGATGTACTGGCGTTCGCTGGTGGGATAATTCAGCAGTCTCATCAATTCGTCAAGCGGCTTCTTGTTGAAATCCCTGACAAATCCCAGCCCGTAACGCCCGTTCTCCAGCGAGCGAATGGCTTTCTGGAGTGCTTCCTTGTAAGTCTTGCCGATGCTCATAACTTCGCCGACGGCGCGCATCTGAGTCCCGAGTCTGTCCTGAGAATTGCGGAACTTTTCGAATGCCCAGCGCGAAAATTTAACCACAATGTAGTCGCCATAAGGGGTATATTTATCCAGAGTGCCGGCGCGCCAGTAAGGCAGTTCGTCGAGGTTAACGCCGGCGGCAAGCATGGCTGAAATCCGGGCGATAGGGAAGCCCGTGGCTTTTGAAGCGAGCGCCGAAGAGCGAGAAGTCCGCGGGTTGATTTCGATGACGACAACACGGCCTGTTTTCGGGTTATGGGCAAATTGAATATTGCAGCCGCCGATTATCTTGACTGCTTCCATGATGTGATACGAGAAGTCCTGGAGCCTGCTCTGCAGTTCGGGAGAAATCGTCAACATGGGAGCCGCGCAGAAGGAGTCACCGGTATGCACACCCATGGCATCAATGTTTTCAATAAAGCAGACTGTTATCATCTGATTCCTGGCGTCCCGCAGCACCTCCAGCTCCAGTTCCTCCCATCCCTCCACCGATTCCTCTATCAACACCTGATCAATGCGGCTGGCGGCAAGTCCATGGCTGGCGACGGTGCGCAGTTCCTCCAGATTGTAAGCCAGGCCGCCGCCGGTCCCACCAAGGGTGTAGGCAGGACGCACTACCACCGGTAAACCCAGCTCAGTAGCGACCTTTTCTGCCTCCTCAACGCTATAGACGGCACGGCTTCGGGGCAGGTCCAGGCCAAGCTGTAACATGGTGTCCTTGAAGACAGTGCGGTCCTCGCCGCGGCGTATAGCGTCAACATCAACGCCGATGACACGAACCCCGTACTTCTCCAGCACACCGGCATCCGCCAGCTCGGAACTGAGATTCAAGCCCGTCTGGCCGCCGAGATTGGGCAGTATTGCGTCCGGACGCTCCTTTTCGATTATCATGGTAAGAGACTCAAGGGTCAGCGGCTCGACGTAGGTGATATCAGCCATATTCGGGTCGGTCATGATGGTCGCCGGGTTGGAGTTCACCAGCACAATCTGATAGCCCAGTGAGCGCAGGGCTTTGCAGGCCTGGGTTCCTGAGTAGTCGAACTCGCAGGCCTGGCCAATGATAATTGGCCCGGACCCGATAATCATCACCTTCTTGATGTCATTACGTCTGGGCATTGATTTTTCTTCCTTTCACACTATCCACGAGCACAGAAATATTC
>CAZEKS010000729.1:0-1505 GCA_964512795.1 uncultured Syntrophaceae bacterium | reverse complement strand
GACCGGTGCGAGAGGATTGGTCAGCGCCTTCGAGAAAGTTCTCATCAAATATGAAAAGCGACTTCCGTCCACGGATATTCAGAAATTTGTTGTCACGCAAGCGGTGGTGGAAGATCCTGGGCGAGAGTTGAAACGATTGCTTCAAGATCCCTCTGACTCGGAGATGCTGAAGAAATTTGAAGGTCTTCTTGCCGGTGAAAAGATGGCCTTGAAAGAGTCCATTCTGCAGAGAGAAGCAGAATTCAAAAAGCGTTATGGCATTGTTTTCCGGGAGGGGAGGATCGACCTGATCGTGAATCGGATGATCGAAAAAGGATATGATGTCAACACCGTTTCAGAAGAGGTGGTGGAGATTCAACGACAGGTGGAGGAGTTTGAAAGGGATTTTCAAAGACGGACTGGCATTGATCTCGAATTTAGCGAAGAGGCCATTCACCGGATCACAGAAATCATCCTTAATGAAGAGGGAAAAGGGACGGCGCTCTTCGCACGGCTTTCAAAAGATTATGAATATGGGTTCGAGTTGATCCGCGATAAGGCGGGTCAAAGAGAGTTCATCATTACCAAAGAGACGGTCGATGATCCGGAGGGATACCTCAACCGAATGATCCGTGAGATCTACAAACGGCAGTCAGACCAGAGGCTTGAGGATAAGGAATAATGGCAGCCAAAGATTATTATAATGTTTTGGGCTTGGGCAAGAACGCCAGTGATGAGGATCTCAAGCGGGCTTATCGGAAGTTGGCGATGAAATATCATCCCGACCGGAATCCCAATAAAAAAGAGGCGGAGGAGCGTTTCAAAGAGATCAATGAGGCCTATGCCGTCCTGAGCGATAAAGAGAAGCGGAAACAATACGACACCTTTGGGGCCGAAGGGTTCCATCAACGATTTACTCAAGAAGACATCTTCCGGGGATTTGATTTTGATGAGATTTTGTCCAGCCTCTTCGGGGGAAGGGGCAGACGGGAATTCAGATCCGGAGGTCGAAGCGGCTTTGATTCTGGAGACTTTTTCGGCGGGCAAGGGGGCTACCAGGATATGGGCCGAATGCCCCGGAGGGGGGAAGACATCATCTATGAAATGGCTATTTCTTTGGAAGAAGCAGCGTCCGGCGGAGAGAAGAGGATCTCCTACCGAAAAAATGGAAAGGTTGAGGAAGTTTCTGTCAAAATTCCACGAGGCATTCCTTCTGGAAAGAAGCTCAGACTTTCTGGAAAGGGGATGGAGGGGAGAAACGGAGGCCCTGCGGGCGATCTCTACCTTCAAGTTTCTATCAGGGAACATCCCATCTTCAGTCGGGAAGGAGACGACCTCATTGTGGAGAAAGAAATTAGTTTCTCAGAGGCTGTTCTCGGGACGACCATCGAAGTTCCCACCCTGGAGGGGATGAAGAAGGTCAAGGTTCCTCCAGGAACCCAGAGCCACACCAAAATGCGGTTAAAAGGCCTTGGCATTCCTCATTTTCAAGGGGAAGGCAAAGGGGACGAGTACGTCAAGGTGAT
>CAZEKS010000728.1:0-1505 GCA_964512795.1 uncultured Syntrophaceae bacterium | reverse complement strand
AATGGGTGGAAAGATGTTTCCAATCCGTTGACCAGTGGCCGATGAATTGCCCCTCTTTTGTTGTGGCAGACGCAGGGAGGTGGGCGATCCGTGCATAGATCCACCGAATGGCATAAGGAACATCTGCACAGTCTATAGGAATCTTGTAACGGATGAAAAAATCTTCCTTAATATTTCCCTCAACCCATTTACCATAGTTCTGCTCCTCTTCAATCGTCCATCGACGATCGCCCACTTGCCAGACTTGTGAAGAAGATTCCTTCACCGTTTCACCGAAAGATGGCATTGAAAAAGAGAGAAGGAGAAAGAAGATCAAAAAAGGCATACTTCATATTAAAAAGATTGATCGAAGATTGTCAACAAGGGGTTATTGTATTTATTTTGGCCCTTGACAAATTATGAGCATATGCTTATAATTATTCTCGGAAGGAGTGATTTCGAATGGCAAGACCGAGAAATTGCAGGCGGGTTGGTTCCATGCCTGAGAGCAATTACTTTAAACCCAGAGGTATCCCGCTCTCCATGTTAGAAGAGGTCATTTTAACTGTTGACGAATTTGAGGCTCTTAGGCTTGCTGATCTCGAGAATTTATACCAGGAACAGGCGGCGGAAAAGATGAATGTGTCCCGTCAAACCTTCGGAAGGATTATCGAATCAGCACACAAGAAGGTGGCGGAGGCGTTGGTCAAAGGCAAGGCATTGAAAATTGAAGGAGGCGAGTTTGAAATGGCTGCCATGAGAAAATTTAAGTGTTATGAGTGCCAACATTCCTGGGAACTCCCCTACGGAACGGGTAGACCGGAGAACTGTCCTTCCTGCAAGAGTGGCAACATTCACAGAGCGCAAGAAGACAGGGGATATGCTAGGGGGTTGGGTAGGGGACAAGGCAAGTGTTGCCGTGGAACCCAGCAAAAACAATAACGCAAGGAGAAGCATCATCGAAGCGTTGTGAAAAGACGGGAAGCCCAAAAGGAAAACGTAGCCGATGCTATCATTAACGGAAAAGCCTTTAAGAATAGAGGCCAATATCAACAAGAAAGGAGAAAGTTATGAAAGTAGGTTTTACAGTTCACAGCGATGAGGGAATAGAAAGCAGGGTCTATGATCATTTTGGTTCATCGCCGACATTTATCATTGTCGACACTGAGACAAAGGATCAAATCAGGGTGAATAACAAGGATTTGAATCACGTCCACGGCGCCTGCAATCCAATCATGGCCCTTGATGGGAAGAATGTGGATGCAATGGTTGTCGGCGGAATAGGAGCCGGTGCCATAAACAAGTTAAATGACATGGGTGTGAAAGTCTATGCCGCAGCGGCTCCAACCGTTAAAGAAAATCTTGAGTTGTTAAGTCAAAATAAGCTTGAGGAGCTTTCTGTATACAATGCGTGCCGAGCTCATCAAGGAGGATGCGGACACTGAAACGAGCTTGAAATGTAACAAAAAGGTTACTGCATAGGCAGGCAGGGTGTTGGAGTCTGCAAACGTGAAGGAGAAGATCAT
>CAZEKS010000727.1:0-1507 GCA_964512795.1 uncultured Syntrophaceae bacterium | reverse complement strand
AGACTGTCCTTCCAGGGGAAAGTCTGATCTGAGTATTGAGAATGTCCTTTCCTTCACGGGCGACTCTTATTTTTAACTCAGCAACAACCCGATGCAGTCCCACTAAGGTAATCTCTATGATTATCCTCCCCTCACGGGCTGAGATTGAAACAGGTTGGTTAGGAGAAAGATTAAGGTTCTCATCCCTTAGGAGGCGGTAGGAGGTAAAGCTGAAAAGAGATCCTAAATCCTCGTGTACATCCCTCAAGGAGGCGTCGACATTCGACCCAACATTAGAAGCCCGGATGATCCTCATTCGGACCTGAACCTGAGCTGAGGCTGTTGAAAGAGAAAAAAAACAAATAATAAAAAAGACAATAAGGAGTAAAGCTATTCTCCTCATGTGGAAGTATCTTCCTTCTCCGGCCCCTCGAATAACCATATGACCGTTACCTTCGTCTTTTCTAAATCGTATACCATCACATTATTGGTCTCGCTCTCGATGTATTTTACAACAGATGCCTCAGGATAGGAAGGGGGTTTTTTAAAAATAATTTGGGCTGCAATAAATAGAAAGACTGCGGCGGTTGCCACTGCAGGAATCCAGACCTTCCTTTGAAAAAGAGGGGAAATGTCAAGCCAGGAACGGATGGATTGCCGCCAGGTTCGCTTTTCCTGAAAACGAATTTCTCTCTCGATTTTCCGCCAAACCCAAGGGAAATCCTCCTTCTGGAGGGCCTCTTCAACAGGGACTTTTATTAATGCCTTAAGTTTCTCCATCGACTTTAATGCATTCTGGCAGGCGGCACAATCCTGCAGGTGACCTTCTATAAGGAGTCTTTCCTTGTCCGTGACCTCCTGGTCAAAATATTTTTCTAAAAGTTTTGATATTGAGGAACAGGAATCTTTCATCTGCCTCACACCCCTTTTCACCCGCCTTTACCCCGTTAGAAATAATGCCCCGCTGGAATTTCTAACGGGGTTTACTAAAGCCTTGGTGAGTTTTGCCCTCCACGACTTTGGCCATGGAGCATCACATAATCTTTCAATAACTCTTGCATCTTCTTTCTGCCATAATGAAGACGGGACATCACCGTCCCGATAGAACATCCCATTGCTTCTGCCATCTCCTGATAAGAAAGGCCTTCCATATCCCTAAAAATGAGGGCAGCCTTCTGTTCAGCAGGGAGTTTGTCCATCGCCCGCTTCACCCTTTCCTCCAATTCCTTTTGGAGAAAAACCCTTTCCGGCCCCTTTTCAACTCCATCAGAAGGTTCGAAACTTCCCTCTTCATCGAGGCTTGAGGCAAATTTTTTCCCCGACTTTCTTGCATGGTCAATGGCAGTGTTCATGACCATTCGATAGAGATAAGTATAGAAATGGGACCTCCCCTGAAAATTCTTAATGGAACGAAATAGTTTGATAAAGACTTCCTGAACAATATCAAGGGCATCCTCCCTTTGCCTCACTACCCCATAGGCAATTCGATAGACCTTCTTATGATATTTATCGTAGATCTCCTTCAATG
>CAZEKS010000726.1:0-1509 GCA_964512795.1 uncultured Syntrophaceae bacterium | reverse complement strand
TCACTGTCTCCTTGGCAGGGATGGATCTTGGCCGTTTGAGTGTCGTTGTCGCCCTGATCATTGCTGCTGTGAAATCTGCGTTAGTCCTCAATTTTTTCATGCACCTGAAATATGAGAAAGGCCTATTACTATTTAAGGTGATGATCCCAGGGATTCTGGCTATCCTTGTCCTGTTCATTGGAATCACATTTTTTGATGTGGCCTTCCGTTAAGGTGATAAAGATATGATTTCAGGAGCCACAGGTTTGTCCGGCAGAATTGTGGAGAACGTCTTTCTCTACATTGCTGCTATTGCTGTCTTTCTTCTCGTTCTGATTACCTTTCTGATGGTCTACTTTGTCATCCGGTATCGTCGGAAGAGAAATCCTAAACCCGAAGACATTGAAGGAAGCCTCTGGCTGGAGATCACCTGGACTATTGTCCCAACCATTTTAGTTATGACCATGTTTTATTATGGGTATACTGGATTTTCGACCCTGAAAAAGATTCCCGAAGGTGCGATGAAGGTCAAGGTGACGGCACGGCAGTGGTCGTGGCTGTTCGAATATGAGAATGGGGTTAAAGCGAATGAATTGAAAGTCCCGGTAGGAAAGCCAATCAACCTGCTCCTCACCTCCCAAGACGTCATCCACAGTTTCTACATGCCTGCCTTTAAGATCAAACAGGATGCTGTACCGGGGATGGTAAATCATTTGTGGTTTAAACCGACAGAGGTGGGGACCTACGATGTCTTGTGCGCTGAGTATTGCGGAATGCAGCATTCCTATATGCTCACCAAGGTAACTGTCGTTCCAGAGGAAGAGTTCAATCAATGGTTTCAGAAAGGGATCGAGGAGAGGGCTGCCAAGATTCCTTCCCGTGGCATTCAGCTCTTCCAGGAGAAGGGATGCCGAGCTTGTCATAGCGTCGATGGAACACCCCTCGTGGGTCCAACAGTCAAAGGCCTCTTTGGGAAAACGGTCACCGTGTTAACTGAGGGAAAGGAGCGACAGGTGATGGCGGACGAGGCCTACCTGAAGAAGTCCCTGATCGAGCCCAATGCTGATGTGGTCAAAGGTTTTCCCCCGATCATGCCATCCCAAAAAGGTTTGATCACCGATGAGGAGTCAGAGGGGATCATCACTTATCTCAAAGAGCTAAAGTGATCTTGCTTAGGGTGTCATTCTGAACGAAGCTCTGAAAGGGCGAAGTGAAGAATCATTTGAGATTGCCACGGGCTTCGCCCTCGCAATGACAGCCGAAACCATCCGTTTGCATATCGTAAAATGAAAAATTGGATCCGAATAATCTTAGAGCTGACGAAATTCAGAATCGCTCTCTTCGCGGCCTTTTCAACCTCCGCTGGTTTCATCCTGGCGAAGCAGGGTTTAAGCAGTGAAATGATAACGGCCGTCTCGGGAGTCTTCTTTCTAGCCTCTGGTTCCTGTGCCCTAAACCAGTATCAAGAGAGGCAAAGGGATCGATTGATGGAGAGAACCCGGGGACGCCCCATCCCTTCTCAGAGATTAG
>CAZEKS010000725.1:0-1509 GCA_964512795.1 uncultured Syntrophaceae bacterium | reverse complement strand
CGGCAGAACAAGATTGGGGCGATCAAGAGGAAACCTTTCTTGAACCGCCTCCAAAATCAAAGGGTTTAGCGGGGTGAAAATCGCCTCTCAATTCTCTTGACTTCTTTTTGCTCGATCCGTCTTCTGGATAAACCGTTGAAGGGCGTTGAAATATTCGTTGAAACCCACGAGCATGATGTCGTTATGGGTTGCCGATGGGATGATGAGAAGTTCCTTCTCCTCTGTCCCGAGGTGGTGATAGAGGTCTCTCGCGTTTTGGAGTGGGACGAGCCAATCCTGTTCCCCATGGATGATCAGGGTAGGAAGGAATATCTTCTGAATACGCTCCAAACATGCCTGATCAATCTTTTCGAGACCCATTCCATGAGCCGGCATTCCAAGATGGACCATGATCCTCACCACGCTCGGAAAGCCACTTTCCAGGATGAGCCCTTTCAGTGCCTCTTGATGGTGATAGGCCAGTTCCAAGGCAGAGATACTTCCCAGAGACCTTCCCATGACCCAGAGGTCCGTTCGAAGATTTCTTCTGGAGAGCTCGGCTCCGATCTCTTTGAAGATGGCATGGGAATCCTGAGCAAGGTCAGTGAGGGTAGGGACCCCGCTGCTGACACCATACCCCCTGTAATCGGCGACGATTAAGTTAAGGTTTTTTTGATGATAGAGGGGAGAGATCTCATCATAATCGCTCACCACTTCGCCATTTCCGTGAAAAAACAGGATCCATGGTGCTTCGTGGTGGCCCATGTAGAAACGGCAGGAGACCGAAATACCTCCCCCAACCGGTACAGAGAGGTCAAAGGCATTCTGGGGACAGGGAGCAAAGTCCTTCCGAGGATAGAAGATGTATTGTAATAGGAGAGGGTGGTCAACGTGTGAATAGTCGATCATGGATTTCAATGTAGCACCAAATGGATAAATAGGAAAGGGGGTTTCAGAAGTAATGCCTCACTGAAGCGTGGGGAAAAGCTGGCGATCCGGCAGGAATGCTTCCGAAAATCTTATCAAGCGGATATTCTATATTTTGAAGGGCAGGGATAATATTCTCTCACAATAGTATGGTCCATGCACGGTTGGAACCTCTCTTTCAGTTTAGGGACGAACTGATGTTGCCGCTATAAGATTTTCTCCAGCATCCCTGCCGGATCTCGTCAAATTTCCACGGGAGAACGAGGCATTACTTCTTGGATGGGGACTGTTGGAAGAAGCCTATCCCAAGGGATAAGGATTGGGTAGGAGGATCCTTTCCCCTTACTCGACATTTCCTGTGACCTCTTGTTCTTCTTGCAGATCACTCTGTGTCGAAGAGGAAGGCTCCTCCTGCGTTTTTTCCTGCTCTGCCATCATCGGGTTTGGGGTTATCACAGGCTCGAATGCCTTTTGAGAAGGTTCAGCAATCGAAATTTCATCTTGCCCTAAATCCCTCGCTCCCCCGACTTCTTCTTTTGTCTTTTTTTGGAGTTTCAACTCTTTGAAGGGCCTCTCAGGTTTTTGGAAAGCATAGACCGAGGA
>CAZEKS010000724.1:0-1513 GCA_964512795.1 uncultured Syntrophaceae bacterium | reverse complement strand
TACGAAATTGGTGTCGCGCGCAAAACTGACGAATTTGAAGGGACCAGTCCCTACCGGGTTCGCCCTCATCCAGTCTATGCCATTCTTGTCATAGGCTGCCTTTGATGCCATCCAGGTCGCAGAACCATCGGCAAAACCCCCGAGCAGGGTGTTCAGCCACTCAGTAAAGTTGACCTTCACAGTATAATCATCCAGAACCTCAACTGATTTCCAGTAAGGTACCATCTTAGCCTCAATTTGGTTATCAATATTCCATTTGGCTACCGCCGCGTTTAACACGCTGCCATCATGAAATTTTACATCCTTCCTCAGCTTAAAGGTAATGGACATTAAATCATCCGCAAGTTTATAGGATTCCGCCAGCCAGGGACGATAACCTCCCTTATTATCCGCCCGCAGGAAAGGATCAAAAACAACCTGAGGTGTCTCGGTACTGGCACCAGTCAAAGCAGCAGGCCAGCCGACTAAATCTGGTACTGACACTGCGACCTCTTTCAGGGTGCCGCCGTATTTAGGGCTTGGCGGGGTAGGGGCAGGGGCAGGCGCGGGAGCCGGTTTGGGTGTTGATGCCGGAGACGGCGCGGGGGCCGGTGCAGGTTTGGCACAACTGGCGACAAGAATCACAGCCAGTATTACCACAATAAAGATAGCCAATAACTTTTTCATATTTCCTCCTTTCCGTTTGGATTATTTGAAATGATACGTTGAATTTATTGAAACCAGTTTCACCTCCTTTTAACAGCCTGTATAATAATATCTAGGCTATGAAATAAAAATAGCATATTATGAAACTATTGTTGACGAAATAGTTTATATTTCTATTGTATTTATTATAACATTGATGTCAAGTGGGACTAAATATCCATTAAATAAAAAAATTTCCAGCGTAGTTGACAAAGTATGATATAATATTTATAACAATATCGTCAACTATTGTTCCACATAACGAATGGTCTGTGTCTATGTACGGAAAGTGGATATTTGAAGAATAGAAAATGAAAAAGTAGTTTCTGGTTCCATAAGAAATAATTTTGTCGACAAGTTTCAATAAATATCAACGTAAGGAGGAAAAGGTGAACGTTATTTGGGTAGTATCCGATACATTAAGGCGTGACCACGTAGGAGCGTACGGTAATAAGAAGATTCATACACCATCGATAGATGCCTTCGCAAATACATCGGTCCGCTTTGACCGCCATTATATTGCCGGGTTCCCGACGATGCCCACCAGGGCCGATTATCTCACCGGCCGCTGGACAATGTCCTTCATGCAATGGGAACCCCTGCCGAAGACCGAAGATACACTGCCCGAACTCCTGGCAAGCAAAGGAATCAATACGGCCGCAGTTGTCGATACACCGTTCTTCATGCGGCGCGGTATGAACTATGACCGCGGTTTCCGGACTTTCACCGAGGTCACCGGTCAAATGCACCTCGAATGGAGAGCCGATAGCGAAACCAACCAGGGGCAGGTGATGCATTCCATATTCGCCGGAGATGTCAGAAATGCCTG
>CAZEKS010000723.1:0-1518 GCA_964512795.1 uncultured Syntrophaceae bacterium | reverse complement strand
GAGCGCTTCGATCGCACCGTCCAGCGGCCGGACTCCGATCTCCCGTTGAATGGACAACGCATCGGCCAGTTCGTTGGCGGTCTTCTCATCATCCAACCTCAGATGGAAAAAAGCTTCCCGCAAAATTGCCCGGCGCGCCTGCTGTTGATGAAGCCGGCCTTCGCGATGCCGCTCCATATCCGACCAATACCAACTCCGGCTGGCATTGATGGCGTTGCGCAATTCCTCGATTGGCAAGCCGATGCGCTCTGCGTAACGTGGGATGAGATCCTCCCAGGCGGCTTCGCCGACGGAGGAATAATTCATAATCGTGTCGTCCAAATCAAGAACCAGATGTGCCGGAATGGGCATCGACCCTCTCCCTAACCCTCCCCCGTCAAGAACCTTGACGGGGGAGGAAATAAATTATCGTTCTTTTCCGGTTTGCGGATCGATGCCGATATCCAGCCGACCGAAAGCCAAGTCGTCGATGACGTTTTGCAGATAAGCCTGGCGCCCGGAGGAAACCCAGTCGTTGGGGAAGGGCGCATATTCCAAGCCATGGTTTTCCAGGCTGTAGGAAACCGCCTCGGGGAAGGCCTCGCCGCCGAGAAAGCGCGGCAACAAATCCGCCAGCAGAAGATCCGGCCGGAACGCGGGCCCGCCCAGCACGTATTTCGCTCCAGCCGAGATCCCTTTTCCAAACAGGGAAGGATAGAAATCGGGCTGAGTCCCCGCCACACGGATCCCGCGTTTAGCCAGGTCGGTCAGAGCCGCCACGCCCGCCGTACTGGGAATGGCGGACGCGGTATCGACGTAATCGTCGTGCAAATCCCCCGCGACGGCAATTCCCGTTGGCGCATCCGCCGAAGGCTCCAACTCGAAATCGAACACCCGGCAGCGCGGGCAAATGTAACGGACTCCGTGTAGAAATCCGTTGCGGTAAATCAGTCCGCGGACCGTGCCGCTCTCGCCGATCCAGCCGACGTATTCGTTCCGGTTTTCAATCGTGGCGAGCATCCCCGCCAAAAAAGCCACCTGATCGTATCGGACATGCTCCCCGCCCACCACCAGCAGGTTGGGAAGAGGCGAAACGCCGTTTTCCTCGACTGCGACAAATCGGATCGCAGGATGCGCCTGCGCCGCCGCGTACACCGCCTGTCCGAATCCGGATCCGACGACGGCGACCAGGCTGGGAGTGCCCTGCAGATAATCTCCGAGAACCATATTCCCCGGGGTTACGCGTTTCAGCGCTAATCCTTTCTGTGAACTAAAGGCTTCCACGGCCTGAACCGCCAACTGCTCGGCCGCAGTTTTCGGAGGATCGGGCGCCATGAGCAAGGCGAACGGGGCGGAAGTGGGAGAGGGACTCGCGGTGATTGTCGCGGTGGGTATCGCGGTCGGAACGGGGGAGGCTTTTCCCGTCGAGCAGGACGCAACAACGACGGCAATCGTCGCCGCGATGAACCAACGAACGCTTTTTCTCATTTCCATATTCTCGCCATGCCGGAGCTCCCTTGTATGAAATGGCGACCGGCA
>CAZEKS010000722.1:0-1519 GCA_964512795.1 uncultured Syntrophaceae bacterium | reverse complement strand
CTGCGGCTTCAATTTGGATTATTGAGCTCATCGCCATGAAGCTCCCTGCAGTTTTCACTTTAATCTGGTGAGTTGTGTCGTCGCGATTCTGAACGACCCAGTCGAGGTTGTTGAGCGCTTTGAGGGTAGCGCTCCAAACCTTGCTTAAGGGATAGGTTAGCTCCACTTTGTCTTCTTCTTTCCTTAGATACGCCATTTATTCTTCCACTCAGACTGTACGTGCAGTGAAATGTGTGGCAGGAGCGCTATTTGCGTTTCGCACTGCCTAAAGGCTATTTTGCCCTATGCTTTAAACTAGATGTTTAAACATGTTTAAACGATACATACGGAAAGCTTAATTGGAACACGGGTTTTCAGTGTTTAACTTAAAAGAGAAGGGGTAACGATTGAAAACTTTGGATGTTGCAGCTTTTGCATTGAATGCTGCTTTGTATGTTGTTGCCGGTGTAATATTCTACTCGGTTTTGCCGCTTCGTTTTGACCCAGTTAGGTTTTGGCCTCAGGTTATAATTCCTGCAGTTTTCGCCGTGGTTTTCGGTCCATGGGTTGGCGGTTTAGGCGCGGCGGTAGGCATATTCGTCAACGACCTTGTGCTCAATAATAATCCGCTTTTGAGTTTGATGGCGGGAGTAACCTCTAACTTCGCGGCTTTCTGGCTCATAGGTTTCATCGCCAACAAGAGAGCACGGTGGAAGGTTTCAGTTGTGGCTTACGGATTGGTCAGCGCCTTGCTGGTATGGGTAGCTTACATTTACACTGATTCCATTTACATGGTAATTATCGCCGCTAGCTACATTATGCTCGTAGTTGTTGCTTTGTTGACTCCCAAATGGCGAAGCTATGAAGTTGGCTCCGTGATAGGCTTACTAGTCGGCAGCGCCATAATCGGCGCCATGGTACCAGTATATGCCCAGTACTTTGCACCTACAGCGACGCCCCTCACCGTAGCGGGCGGTCTCGCATATTTCATCTGGACATTCACAACTGAAATCCCGTTCCTACTCATCCTTGGTCCACCCATTATTTGGGCGGTATACAAGGCATTTCCAAGATTGAACACCAAAAATGAAAAAAGGGAACAGCAGTGAAAAAAACCGTTAAAGCCTTCGCGCCAGCGGGAATTTCAAGCTTCTTTGAAATATGCGACATTGCTCCTGATGGAATGCCCATAACCGATTTTGAGCGGATTGGCAGCCGAGGCGGAGGCTTCGTCATTCAGAAAGGCGTGCACACTCAAGTAGAAGTTACTGTAGCAAAAAGAAACACTGTTGAAGTGTTTATTAATGCGAAACTGGCGCCCGAAGCTGTAACCACACGAACCGTTGCCGAAACGCTTTTGGCAAAAACCTACAAAAAATACGCCGTAACGATAGGACATAGAGTGGAAGTTCCCATAGGCGCTGGGTTTGGTTCCAGTGCCGCAGGCGCCTTGAGCACAGCCTTAGCTCTATCGAAGACACTTGGCTTAGAGTTAACATACAATCAGCTTGGAAGGATCGCGCATGCGGCAGAAGTGAAG
>CAZEKS010000721.1:0-1519 GCA_964512795.1 uncultured Syntrophaceae bacterium | reverse complement strand
TGGCGAGCTGATCTTGGAGAGCCTTCCCCGCCGCTCCTGCCTCGGCAAAACCTGCCGTAATGACGATAGCTGCCTTAATTTTTTTCTGCCCGCATTGCTCAATGACTGGCGCCACGGATTCGGCCGGAATGATGATAAAGGCCAGGTCTACAGGGCCGGGAACACTCTTCAGGTCAGGGAAAGCTGGGACACCCAAGATTTCCTTTTCGTGGGGATGAATAGGATAAATCTTCCCCTTGTACTTTCCCAGAAGGTTCTTCAGGCACACGTAGCCCACTTTTCCTTCTTGGTTGGAAGCCCCAAAGAGGGCAATGCTCTGCGGTGTCAGAATTGCGTCCAAGGATTCGAATTGAGTTTCATCTTCCAGATGGCGGGTCACCCTAGGTCTCCTCCTTTGGGCCTCTTTTTCAATCCTGGCATTAATGGGGAAACCAAAAGAAATATGGAAACGATGAAAAAGACGAGCGAGATCGGCCGGGTCAAGAAAATCGCGAAGCTGCCATGAGACATAATCAGAGACTGGCGAAGAGCATTTTCCAGCAGCGGACTTAAAACGAAGGCTAAGATTAAAGGAGCCCCCTCATACTCAAACTTTTTCATCAGGTAGCCCACGATCCCAAAAAGAATCATGATCATGACTTCCACTATATTATTATTCAAGCTATAACTCCCGATCAAACAAAAAAGGAGAATGAGTGGAAAAAGAATGGGATAGGGGATTTTTAAAATTTTCACCCAAATCCCAATCAAGGGTAAATTCAAAATCAGCAGCATGACATTCCCGATGTACATGCTTCCGATCACACCCCAGAATAAATCCGGATGCTGCTTCATCAATAATGGCCCGGGTTTAATACCATGAATCATCAGAGCTCCCAGTAAAATGGCCATGACCACATTGGCCGGAATCCCCAAAGTGAGAAGAGGGATAAAGGCGCCCTGGCTGGCGGCATTGTTGGCTGCCTCTGGAGAAGCAACTCCTTCGATGGCTCCGGTACCAAACCTTTCTGGATGCTTAGAAATTCTCTTTTCTACTGCATAGGCCCCAAAGGAAGCGATGACCGCTCCCCCCCCGGGCAAAATTCCCAGGAAAAAACCAATAAATGTTCCTCTTATAATTGCCAAGATAGAGTCCCGCCAGTCCCGAAGTGTAGGAAAGAGGTTGGATAGCCTGGTTTTAAAAATCTCCCTCTTCATGGGTTGTTCAATATTTAAAAGAACTTCAGAGATCCCAAAAAGACCCATGATCACGGGCACTAACCCCACTCCATCCATTAACGTATAGCTCCGATACGTAAACCTTTCTAAACCAGAAATGGTATCCGTTCCGATGGTTCCCAAGAAGATCCCCACACAGGCCATCATCAAAGCTTTAAACATAGAACCGCTGGCCAGATACGTTAAAACGGTCAGCCCTAGAAACATCAAAGTAAAATACTCCGGAGGCCCAAATCTAAGAGCAAATCTCGCTAAAGGAGGCGCAATGAGCATAATGATGATGACCGCCAGCGTTCCCGCA
>CAZEKS010000720.1:0-1520 GCA_964512795.1 uncultured Syntrophaceae bacterium | reverse complement strand
CATTTTGGGATCCCCTATTCTGAATCTGGGAGACAGCTCTCCCTCCCCACCCGCAAAAAACATTGATCCGATTGGCCGAAACGTGGTTCTTCCCTATCTGAGATCTTTGTCTATCACTGCAGACTTAAGTTAACAGATCCAGTCAAAAATGATGACCCGGGAAATAAGAAAAAATCGGGGATGATTCGAATTTCGGTGAGGGAAGGAGTCGAAGGAAAAATGAGATCCAAGAGATATTGGAAAGCATTTTTCACAATGATCACTTTGGCTACAGCGATTGTCTTAATGGCAGTTGTCTGCTCCTCCTATGCGCAGAATGCGCAACAGAGTGCACCTCGCATATCAGAGGTTAAAAGTAACCCCACGAGCGTTTGGTCCGAATTGCAACAAAGGACACCTTACCCTTTCACGATCCCCCTTCCTCCACCCACACCAACAATCTTAGATGGTACCTATACCAAGTTCGAGCTTAAAGAGAGCCCGCCTGTCCCTTGCAGACGCTGTCCGGACTATGCCCCGGAAGGTGGGATATGGAAGTTAAGATTGGATAAGGGCGTTTTCAGAATATTCCACGAAGTCACAGAATGGCGGAGTTTAGGATCCTTCATCGTAACGAGAGATGAATTGTCAAGTCCGAAATCGGGCCAACTTTTGCTTGCTAACGACCCGGTCTGTCAAGAAGTCGTCGGCGTCTATACATGGAAATTAGAAGAAGGAAAATTGATCCTGAAGATGATTGAAGACAAATGCGCAATCCGCCTCAGGGCAATGAATTTGACGAATCTTCCCTGGCTCTCATGCCAACCGCCTTCAACAGAAGCCGCCATTACCGATCACTGGCCAAAGCCGCCCGGTTGTGAGTGATGATCTACAATGAACCATAGTTCAGGGTACTGCACCTGATGATTCTCTCGCCAGGAGGGCAATTGAATGATTGATTTAACCGTAAACGAAGAACAACTTAAAAGAACGATCCAGAGGGCTCGGGAGAAAAAGATTATCATTTCCACCCTGAGCCAGCAGAAGAATCCCGATCTCATACCTGGGAAGATAAAGAATCAGTTGAAGCGCATCGGACTCTGGGATGTCCATTCTTTAAATCTCTTCCGGATAGGGTGGAAGAATGAGCCCGTCGATTTTGGAGGTGGATTCGGCGATGTGAACGCAATGGAGATCCCCTCTGAAATCTCCGGCGTCGATGCCCGAATCATCGCCCTGGTCGGCAAGTGGTTTCCCACAGGTTCACACAAGGTGGGGGCAACCTTCGGCTGCCTTGTTCCGAGACTGGTGACCGGACAATTCGAACCGACCTCTCAGAAGGCGGTCTGGCCGTCTACAGGAAACTTCTGCCGCGGAGGAGCTTACAATGCAACGCTTCTGGGGTGCGAGTCGATTGCCATCCTGCCGGAGGGGATGAGCCAGGAGCGGTTCGAATGGTTGTCCAAAATGGTAGGAGAGGTCATTGCCACACATGGTTGTGAGAGCAATGTCAAAGAGATATTTGATAAATGCTGGGAACT
>CAZEKS010000719.1:0-1522 GCA_964512795.1 uncultured Syntrophaceae bacterium | reverse complement strand
TCCTTGTGCCTGTTTTAAGGATGCCTTGATAAATACGTAAAAAATATAAATCCCCATGAACATCATTGGTAATCTTAAAGGCCAGCGCCACCAAAGATCCATTGGGATCACATTTGACCTGGATTTCCTTATCACCATTCGGGTTATGAGCAATAATAGAAGGTTTGTCCAATGGTGAAGGCAGATAGGCCGGGACAGAATCCAGCAAGCGTTGTACCCCTATATATCTCAACGCCGATCCCACAAATACAGGATGAATATGATTTCCCAACGTTCCTTTGCGTATGGCCCTGTGAATCATGGAATCACTCATGATCCCGTCGTGTACAAAGTGTTCCATGAGTTCTTCATCGTATTCAGCAATGGTTTCAATCATTTGATTGTGGTATTGTTGAGCATTCTCCAGTAAATGATCCGGAATGGTTTCCTCGCGAAATGTGGCCCCCATACATTCTGCTTCATAAAATACGGCCTTCATCTTGATTAAATCGATAAGCCCTAAAAAGGAATCCCCGGCACCGATAGGGATCTGCAAGGGCACAGGATTGGCCAGGAGTTTATTGTGAATACTCTCCACGCACATTTTAAAATCAGCCCCTGTTTTATCCATTTTATTGATAAAACAGAGACAAGGCAGGCCGTATTTTTTCCCCTGTCGCCAGACCGTCTCACTCTGTGCCTGAACCCCTTCACTACCGTCAAACACGGCAATAGCACCGTCCAATACTCGTAATGATCTTTCTACCTCTGCGGTAAAATCAATATGCCCCGGCGTATCTATTAAATTGATGTCGAATCCATTCCAGGGACACTTCGTTGCCGCAGACGTGATGGTAATACCACGTTTCTGCTCCTCTTCCAGATAATCCATAACCGCCGTACCATCATGGACTTCTCCCATCTTATAGGTTTTACCCGTATAGTAGAGGATGCGCTCGGATACGGTGGTCTTACCCGCATCAATATGGGCCATAATGCCAATATTTCTTAATTTATTTAAATCACCCATTACAAATAAGCCCGATTGTCATATCCCGTAAGGCCCTTGCCCACACGGCCATTGTTTCTTACTCATTATCTGTATAGAAAAAATGCCACGGCCTTTTAAACAAACAAATCCGTGGCAGTAAATTGCAACACGTACTACCAGGCAAAGTGAGCAAATGCCTTATTGGCCTCTGCCATACGATGCACATTTTCCCTTGTGGTCATGGCCCCCCCCTGTCCACCAAAGGCGTCCATGAGTTCTGCAGCCAGGCGCTGACACATGGGTTTTCCCTTTTTACCACGGGCGGATTCCAGGATCCAACGAAACGCCAATGATTGCTGTCTCTTGGCATTGACCTGCATGGGTACCTGATAGCTGGCACCGCCCACACGCTTGCTCCTGACCTCAAGCATGGGTTTGACATTATTCACAGCCGTCACAAATACATCAAGGGGTGGGTTGTCCTTGATCTTCTTCTCAATAATGTCCATGGCGTCATAAAAGACCTGCTGTGCAGTGTTTTTTTTGCCGTCA
>CAZEKS010000718.1:0-1522 GCA_964512795.1 uncultured Syntrophaceae bacterium | reverse complement strand
CTTCGGACGGGGATGACATCCCGGACCAACGTGAAATCTCGGGGTTTGGTAAAACCCTCCCGCATGATGGTGATCGTGACTTTGGTTCCCCTTGGGCCTCGCAATCGTTTCACGCTATCCATGAGGGTGAAATTTTTGGTCGATTCTCCATCGATCTTAATAATCTGATCCCCGGCCAGGACTCCAGCCTTGTAGGCGGGCGTATCTTCGATGGGAGAAACCACAGTGAGAATGCCATCCTTAATAGTGATCTCGATTCCCAGTCCTTCAAACCGGCCTTTTGCCTCCTCCTGCATTTCTTTAAACATATCAGGCGGCATGAAGGCGGAATGGGGTTCTAAGGTCTCCAGCATCCCTTTGATCGCTCCATAGATCAGGTCCTTTGATTTGGTCTCCTCGACGTAATCCTTCTGAATGAGACCCAGGACATCCGTAAAAACCTTCAGGTCTTCATACGTACTATTGGAAAGGGCTGAAACCCTTTGAGATTGGCCCGACCCGATGAGGACTCCGATGAGGAAGACCGCAAGGATCATCAATACGATTTTAAGATTTCCTTTTCTTTTCCACTGAGACATATCATCCTCCTTGATGAGATTTCTAAAAACGTCCAGAAATCTCTGATGACGTGAATTAAGAAACGATTACACCGGTTACAAATATGCTGGGAATAGAAAAAATCTGTTTAATCATCTTTTGAAATCTGTGTAATCAGAGGGCTCTCAAGATTCAGCGGTTTTTAAGAGACCTCTTGATAATCCCTTCTTACCTTCTCTGTTCTCCTCAAGAAGAGAAACGATTCAATCTAAGTGAGAGAGCCATTCCATAGGGTCCTGAGGTTTTCCATGTTGGCGAATTTCGAAGTAGAGACAAGGACCTTTCAATGATCCTGCGCTTCCTACCAGGGCGATCGCTTCGCCCTCGGAAACAGCCTCTCCAGGTTTCTTCAATAACTCTGAACAGTAGCCGGAAACAGTGAAGGTGTGATCCCCGTGATCGATGATCACAATATTTCCAAACCCCTTGAACCAATCGGCATAGAGAACTTTTCCAGAGAGGACCGCTCGAATCTCGGCTCTCATCGGGGCTTTGATTTCAATTCCATTCTGTCCCTTCTCTTTAAACAGACTGAGTACTTTCCCCTGGACGGGGAGGGGCAACTTTCCCTTGAGAGTTTCGTGCTTCATTTTTTTGTAGGCCAGAAGGCTCTTCTCCCGCTCCAGTTTACCCACGAGCATTTGAAGCTCCTTGGTTCTCTCTTCCAATTCCAACAGAACCTTCTGGTAGACCACCTTTTGATTCTGGATGGACTTGAGAAGCGCCCGTTTCTCCCCACTGACCTTTGTGATCTCTTTTTTCTTCTTCTCTATCTCAGAAATGTTTTGCTGCCATTGGAACTGATCCTGAATCAACTCTTCCTGATATCGTTCTTTCAAAACCACCTGATACCGATAGGTCTCGACCAGGCGAGCATCGTAATCAATAATGACTCTTAAATATTTATCAAGCCTCAATAGATCGG
>CAZEKS010000717.1:0-1522 GCA_964512795.1 uncultured Syntrophaceae bacterium | reverse complement strand
GTGCCCCTTTGACATAACGCTGATATTCTTGTGGATGGCATTTCTCACATTTTTTATAATCGAAAAGAAGCGTTGATACTCTTCCAAGGAGCTTTGGATTAGGATGTTTTACACCTTTTTCTTCAATGTCTGCATGGCACTCTGAACACGAAAAGCGACCATGAGGGGAGGATAAAAACTTTCCCATATCGATCCACCAGGAACGCTGAGGAAGGTTTCCTATCAAAGAAGAAGAACGGGAACAGGATGCTCCAATCAGCAGGGAAAGAATAGAAAGAGATATAAAAGTGTGTTTTAGCAACGGCCTTTTCCTAATTTGGAATCCCTGCGGCCAGCTTGGCAGCCCTCAATGTCAGCAATTCTTGTGAATGATTTGACCGGAACGTGCCCCATCCCGCCGAAGCGGGATAGGCGGGGTGAAGGGGCACAACAATGATTGATAATCCCTTTAAATGCCCCATTCCTAAACCAAAGTTGCCTTCTTGTCAAGAAAAAAATGGCCAAGTTATGTTATTCGTTAACTTGTATTGACAATTCATAACCGATCTGTATATTTTATGTACCTCTTCTAATTCATACTTATTCAAAAGGTTGAGATGCGATTTGGGTTCCATATTTCCATTGCCGGAGGGTTCTCAAGGATAATTGAACGGGCTAAGGCAAGAGGCTGCGAAACCATCCAATTCTTCTCCAGAAACCCGAGGGGATGGAAATATTCCCCTCTGAATAAGAAGGAGGTGGAAGCATTCCGGTCATCCGTTCAATCCTCTGACCTCTTCCCGATCTTTCTCCACATGCCCTACCTCCCCAATATTGCTTCCTTTAAATCAAAATTCTACAAACGGTCAATCCATTCAATCGCCACAGACCTCCAAAGGGCAGAACAACTGGGAGCCCAATACCTGATCATCCATATCGGTCACCGAATGGAATCCTCAGAAGATCAAGCCATTGACGCCGTCTCGCAGGGGATTGCTCAGGCCTTTGAAAAGGTGAAGAATGCGGTCATTCTCTTCCTGGAGAACACAGCAGGACAAGGGACAGAGATTGGCTATACATTTGCTCAGATCAGAAAAATCATTGAAGGAGTTCGTGACCACGAAAGAATGGGAGTCTGCCTCGACACCGCCCATACTTTTGAGGCAGGTTATGATCTCTCGAATCAAGATGGAATCGAGAGGACCCTTGAAAAATTCGATCAAACGATCGGCTTGAAACGACTCCATCTCCTTCATCTCAACGATTCAAAGACTCCTTTGGGATCGAGAAAAGATCGACATTGGCACATTGGTGAAGGATATATCGGACTGGAAGGATTCAGAAATCTGGTTAACCATCCTTTGTTAAGGCACCTCCCCGGCATTATGGAGACCCCGAGGAAAGACACCGTCGAAGACCTGAAAAATATGAAAGTGATTAGAAGTCTCGTCGAGTAAACCCCGTTAGAAAGAAGGGGAGGGCTTTGATCCCGCCCTCAATAAGGAGCTGATGCTTTCTATTTCTACCATCCCCAGCATAAATG
>CAZEKS010000716.1:0-1525 GCA_964512795.1 uncultured Syntrophaceae bacterium | reverse complement strand
CATCGAGAAAAATTTCAGGAGAGAGAAAGTAGGAAGGGTTTTCTTCGTAAAAGGAAGAGATGAGTTTCCGGGCAGCGGCATCAATATCTCGGGTGGAACGATAAACCTGCTCCATGAGGACACGATTTTTTTTAGCCATCTCAATGGATTTTGGGATGAATTCCCATGCCTCTTCTCCGATGACATATCCATAATGGTCAGCACCGTAGTAATCCACGTCAAGATTCTTTAGCCTCTCGAGGCCCTGTTGATACTTGGTATAATTGGAATTTCCTGGGGTGACGATTGTCTCATTGAATGGAATGCCACCTCCGTCTGTGGGAAATAAAGCTTTGAGCTCGGGAGCATAAGCTGCAATACAGCACGAGGAATGGCCTGGAATCTCCAGGGTCGAGACATCCAGATTGCCTAAGTCAATTCGGTCTCCTTCATGGATGGCTTTGCCAGAGACATCGTTTCTCCATTCTAAGTCGTAGGTCGAGTAGACATCCTCTTTTCCCATCCTCTTTGCCACATTCCGGCTGAACTCATTGATCGTAAGAATCGCCTTATCCATCTGAAGGATTTCCCAACCTCTTAGCGAGGCATAGACTTCGATTTCTGGATGACGGCGCTTAAAGAAGGGGACAATGCCCACATGATCGAAGTGGGAGTGAAGGATTAAGAGCTTTTTGATCCGGTTCTCGTCAATGCCAAATTCCTCGAATTGATGGAGCAGGTCTGAAACGATATAGCTCATGCCTCCGCTCACGATCATGGAACCATTGTTCCCCTCCAGAAGATAGACCCCGGATTCCTCTCGGCCCAAAAACCAAATTCGCTCTTGTACTTTCCCTGGTTTTCGAATTCTCATCTCCTATTTCCCCTTGAGTTTAATGTTCTTAGATTTTTTAAATAAGGCGAACGCTAACAGGAAGATTGAAAAAGCGGAACATAACCACGCAAAAACATCGCCATAAAGGGTGTAAAAAGTTTTGTTCTTCGATAGTCGGATCGTTCCGTTCATTGCCTCTTCTGTAAAAATACCTCCCCGGTTTAGAATTTTTCCGTTTGGATCAATCAAGCCAGTAATCCCTGTATTGGCCGCCCTGACAATGAAGACACGATTCTCAACGGCCCTGAATGTGGCCACGGAGAAATGCTGGTAAGGCGCCGAGGTTCTACCAAACCAAGCGTCGTTCGTGATCGTTACCAGGAAGTTTGCCCCACCTTTAACAAATCTTCGACAGAGATCCGGAAAGATGATTTCAAAACAGATGAGGACGCCAAATTTACCTTGAGGCAAAGAGAAGTTATAGATTTCTTTTCCGGATTTAAAGTCCCCGATTCCTTCCCCCAAGGATCCGATAAAAAAGAGGAGATCTTGCATGGGGATATACTCTCCAAAAGGAACGAGATGAATCTTGTCATACTTTCCTATTAGTTCCCCTGATGGAGAGACCAGATACGCGCTGTTATAATGGTCCACTTTTCCTTTCCGGGGTTTATAAGAAGGGGTTCCGAAGAGGAGAAAGGCATTTGTCTT
>CAZEKS010000715.1:0-1527 GCA_964512795.1 uncultured Syntrophaceae bacterium | reverse complement strand
GAAAGGTCACCATCTCCATCACCGCCCGGACGACCCACCCGGACCAGGGGACCGGAGCTTACCGGAGCATTACGCTATCTTCGGATATTACTCCACGCAATTTGGCTTCCTAGATGAAGGGGGGTTTAGATGAACGCTCGGTTATCCATGAAGCAGATTTTTAAGGTCCCGGATGAGAAGGGCGCCGTCCTCATTACCGGCCTGCTGCTTATCCTGGTGCTGACCATTTTGAGCATGGCCGCCATGATGAGCACCGCCACGGAGCTCAAGATCGCGGCCAACGACCGCACGTCGAAAAGAGTCTTCTATGTGTCGGAGGCCGGGCTGGAAGACGCCCGTTCCCGGCTGCAGACCGGGTCCAGCAGCTCCCCGATCTACGACAGCCAGTTCAGCAACTCGAGCTGGATGGCCTTCGTCGGGACCGAAGAGAAAAGCGCCGAGAAGGGATTCCAGAGCGGAAACGGCAACCATGTCCGGTATGATCAGCTGAATCCGGCTATTAGTTATGTTACGTCGGTAACCCACAAACTGGACGGCTCCGGAAACATCCTTAAGTGGGGGGACAGCAACGACGACGGGATTCCCGAAGAGAACACGACCGTGGGCCGGAATATTTTCGTCATCACCTCGGAGGGCTACGACTCCAACGGGGCCTCCAAGCCGCTGAGGATCGAAGCCGCCCAGGTTCCCGACATCACGGCCCCGGCCGCGCTCTACACCAAGGCCCATACCACGATTCAGGGAACCTCCACCAACGTGATGGGAATGGATCACTGCGGGAGTTCCAATGTTCCGGGTGTTCTTACCATGGAGGATGTGGGCACGAATGGAAATCCCCATATTACCGGTTCCCCTTCGGCTATTGTTGAACATTCCCCCAAAAACATCGACATCCAGGCCATGATGAACCGGTTCAAGAAGTCGCTAAGCCATTCCTATAATGTGAACAGCGCAACCCTTACGGGAATGACTTGGGGAACGCCGGTCGCCGGCCCGAGCCAGCAGGACGCCACCAGCTGCACCGAGCGCAAGATTGTCTATTTCAATACCAATTCCACCTACGTGAAATTGAATGCCCATACTTCCGGTTGCGGAATCTTGATGGTGGAGGGGGATCTCGCGGTTCACGGCGGTTTTACCTGGTATGGCGTCGTATTGGTGACCGGCTCGATTACCTTCACCGGCGGCGGAGGGAAAAACGTGACCGGGGCCATGCTGGCCGGGGGCACGGTCTCCGCTGACCTAGTGGGGGGTGATGCCAATATTGTCTATTGCAGCAGCGCGGTTGGCAATCAGACCCAGTATATGCCCCTGATCACCCTGCGATGGGTGGAACTTTTCTCCTAATCTTCCCGGGGTCGGGGCTCCGGAGGAGGTTTTTGAATTTGAGAGGGGAGGAGAGCATGAAAAAAATTTCCATCGGGTTGACTTTTCTCTTAGCATTATTTCTGAGCGGCCCGGCCTTTGCGGATTATGTGATCAAGCTGAAGAATGGAAGAACGGTAGAGACGGCCAAGTGCTGGGAAG
>CAZEKS010000714.1:0-1528 GCA_964512795.1 uncultured Syntrophaceae bacterium | reverse complement strand
TGTCTTTCCCGGTTTTATAATCCAATATATCTACCATTCCCGAAGGGGTAAGTGCCCCTTGAATTATGGCATCAATTGTTCCCCCCATCGGAAATTTTTCAGATGTCAATTCGACCTCTGAATCAATATATTTTACCGAATTGGATTTCTCCCAATCCAAAAAGGTGATGTAACAACCCTCGGCCTTGCTAAGAATGTCTGGTTGTATCCCTTCCCTAGATGGATCCGATAATCCTTTGATATGGTTTTCAAAGAAGGAGTGGGCAAGAATCCCAGCATCGGCGGCCTTGTCTCTCTTTTCATAAAGAGCAAGCACCTTAAAATCTTTTACTTGTTGCATAGTATTGGGATCGTTCTCTGCAATCCATGCCATAAGACGATTAAAGTTATCCATCCCTTGTTTATAACCCCAGAAGATGAGGGCTGGTTTTGATAGAACACTTAAAAGAGTGGTTACACCCTTGACTGTTTGCCCCGTAGCCTTTTGCCTATAATTTCGTTTTGGCATTAGAATGGCACCTCCATTATTTCCCTCATCCATTCTTTGAACTTTTCATAGTGTTCGTGTTTGATGGTGAGGTTTTGATATTTCTTATTTCCTTTAAAACTTGTAATCTTTTTGAGCGATATGAACTCAAATGTCTTTCCCTGTTCGTTAGTCCATGAATCCTCTTCATTCAATTCATATTCAATGGTATCGAGATGAAGACGTTTTACTTCCATTATTTGACCTCCTTAAATCTTTTCTTCAATTCATCTTTCCATGCCTGAACTTTCTGCATATCTTCTGGAACAAGATTTTGTTCCCATTCATGGTAGTGCTTCTTATATCCATTTCTAAGTTCATGGATATTTTTGTATCCATCAAGATGTTTGATTACTTCATCTCGATACAGTCCTGATTGTTCGGGGGTGATTTGCTTCTGTTCTTGTTCGGGATCTTTCTCTTCTTGTGCCTGGGGTTCGGGTGTCACATCAATTGCTCCCTGCGTGTCAATCTCATCGGCGGTATAAGGCATTCCCCCGATCTCCTCTGGAAAAGCCAATCTAAATCCTTGTGCGATTGCCACTTTCTTAATCATGGTGATTGGTTTGCTTTTCCAAAGACTTCTATGAAGGTCATATTCAGAGAAATTCACTTCATGGCGGAGAGGTTTTGACCAATCCTTTCTTTCAATCTCAATGATCGCCTTCAAATCTCCTTTTTGAGAATTACCTTCTGTCCAACATTTCCAACCATTGAGTTTACCAGATCGTTCAGCCCTTTTAAGATAAACTTCATATCCGGTAACAACGCTCAATTCAGATTTGCCAGTTTCATTATTCTTGTAAGGAATGGCGTGGATCTCTCTTCTGAAAGGATCGAGTTGATTCCGTATAGCAAGGGCAAAGAACAATTTCTTTTGCTGATCATTTAATTGAGTCCCTGTTGAAAACAAAAAATCTTCAACCGTCCTCTGGTCAATTTTTTCTCTCACCATCAATTCGTTTTCCATCTTTTCTCCTTTCCTCATATTTAATTATTCCC
>CAZEKS010000713.1:0-1529 GCA_964512795.1 uncultured Syntrophaceae bacterium | reverse complement strand
TTGTCAGCAATTTTCATACCAAAATTAAGATTTTTTCAGGGTGTTTATGGGCAAATTGCACCCCAAACCCCACCTACAAGGTGAGGTCAAGGGCCACAATAAATTAATGACATTACATTTTCGGGAAGCCCCTGCCCGTTCGGCATGGAGCTTTATAAATTAGGAAGTTTCAAGAATTAGAGAAGGGATCAGAGATATTGGTTGGGTAGGATGATGTCCATTTTTAGATCATAATTTTATAAAATTTATTTTTATAATTCAAAAAACTCTTTAATTTAAAGAGGTTATACATCTGTCTATTTTTGGACATTTATGTATCGATTTCATGCCCTGTTCAATCCATAACGTTTCATTTTACCATAGAGTGTGGAGCGGTTGATTTTCAGCCTTTTGGCTGTCTGATGTTTATTCCAGTTGGTTTCTTCAAGGGTCTTCATGATAAGATGCTTTTCATGGTCTTGTAGGGAAATCAGTTGTTGTGCTGATAATGACTGTTGCAGAAGATATTGGGGAAGGTCTTTGGGTAATATCTTTTCCTGTTTTGCGATGATGATCGCATGTTCGATCACATTCTCCAATTCACGGACATTTCCAGGCCAAGAATGAGCGAGAAGGATCTCCATGACCTCCGGGGAGATACTTGTCACTTCCTTCCCCTTCTCTTGACAAAATTTCTGCAGGAAATGGGATGCCAGGAGCGGAATATCATCCTTTCTCTCACGTAGGGGCAGGACGAAGATGGGGATGACATTGAGGCGATAATAAAGGTCTTCTCGGAAGGTACCCTTCCTGATCTCCTCCATCAAATTTTTGTTCGTGGCAGCAATCACCCTTACATCGACTTCTAGAGTCTCCTCTCCGCCCACCCTCTCAAATCGATAATCTTGCAGGACCCGGAGAAGGAGGATCTGGGTGGGAGGTGAAACCTCACCGATCTCGTCCAGGAAGATCGTCCCTCCGTGGGCCAGTTCAAATCGGCCAATCTTTCGCCGAATGGCACCGGTGAAAGAACCCTTTTCGTGACCGAAGAGTTCACTCTCTAAAAGGTTCTGGGAATAGGCAGAGCAGTTAGCGACCACAAAAGGTTTGTTTTTTCTATGGCTATTAAAATGGATGGCTCTCGCAATCAACTCCTTTCCCGTACCGCTCTCACCCTGGATGAGCACCGTTGAATCGGTGTTTGAAATGTCTGAGATCAACTCGTAGATGGCTTGCATCTGGGTGCTCTTCCCGAGGATATTTCCAAAACTATAACGTTTCTCCAGCGCCTGAGTGAGGAGGATATTCTTATCCTTTTCCCTCTTCAGTTCGTCATGAAGATCTTTAATGCGTAGCATCACCCTGACCTTCGCCAGCAACTCCTCATTAATAAAGGGTTTGGTAAGGTAATCGTCCGCTCCGAGATTGAGGGCGTCGATCTTATCCTGGAGGCTCGATCGGACCGTAAGGATAATGACCGGGATGAATTTCATCTTTTCATCTTCTTTAATCTTACGGCAGATATCTCTCCCATCTTCATCACCCAGCAT
>CAZEKS010000712.1:0-1530 GCA_964512795.1 uncultured Syntrophaceae bacterium | reverse complement strand
TTCCGTGTTGGATAACTCCCTGGAGGAGATGGGTCATGATAAAAGCATTTTGTGGCGAGACCACCTGTTCCTTCGAAACGGGAAAAGGAGTTTCGGGCGACTCATCCTCTTCCTCTTTTCCCTCTATTTCAATATAAGGAGTGTTTTCCTCAAGGACTTCACCTTTCATGGTAACGATCTTTTTGATAAAGATGGGTTTGACTCGTTCCCCTCCATTGGCAAAGACGGCAAAGGCGGAAGTCAATTCCGGCATAGAGACTCCTGAGGTACCGAGGGCAATGGAGAAATCCCTTTTAATGGGAGATTCAATCCCCATCTTTTTGATGAATTTAAGGGCGTAACCCACCCCAATGTCTTCAAGGATTTTGACGGTGACGACATTTCTGGAATGAGCCAAGGCATTCCGGAAAGTGATGGGCCCCATAAAATCTTGATCATAATTCTTTGGCGCCCAATAAGTTCCTTCCTCGGGATCTGAATACTCTACCGGAGAATCCATGAGAATGGTGGAGGGGGTATAGCCTTTCTCCAAGGCGGCTGCATAGATAATAGGTTTAAAGGCCGAACCGGGTTGTCTGCGAGAAAAGATCGCCCGGTTAAATTGGCTCTCACTAAAATCATGGCCTCCAACCATGGCTCGGATATATCCGGTTTTCGGATCAAGGCAGAGCAAAGCACCCTGAACGAGAGGTTCTTGTTCCAAGGCGAGTATAAGGGTTGAGTCTTTTTTATCAGATTTTATTACATGAACATCAATCACATCTCCTGGATTGAGAAGATCTCCAGGGTTTTTCACTTTTTTAGGTTTGTAGCTCGGTGTGGGTTTGATGTTGAGAGCCCAAGACATTTCGGAGAAAGGAAGCATTCCTTTTCGATCTTCTACCCAGACGGTGTAGAACTTTTTTGAATCATCCTTAGAGAGAATCACCCCTTCGAAACTTTCTTTTTGGGGGAGGGGGGGCAGTGATTCTTTCTTTTTATTGAGAAGCTCCTTTACCTCCTTAGGAGAGACAGCACGGAGGGGGCCTCGGAATCCTTCCCTCTTATCCAGTCCCCTTAGCCCTATATCCACTGATTTTTGAGCCGCTCTCTGAAGGGATAGATCGAGCGTGGTGTAAATCCTCAGTCCTTCCTGATATAGTTTTTCCTTCCCAAACTTTCTTACCACCTGATGCCGAATGAGCTCCGTGAAGTAGGGTGCCTTGCTGAAATAGGCGCTTTCCCTCGATTGAATTTTCAGCGGAATTTGAAGGGCTTTTTCTTTCTGCTCTTGGGAGATGAAGTCCAATTCGGTCATTCGGGTGAGAACATAGGCCTGTCGATCTTTGGCCCTTCTTAAATTGTTGATCGGCGAATAACGGCTGGGGGCCTTTACCAGACCAGCCATCATGGCCATCTCTGCCAAATTGAGTTGATCCACCCGCTTATTGAAGTAACTTTCGGAAGCGGCCTCCACCCCATAGGCTCCATTTCCCAAATAAATATTATTGAGGTAAAGGGTGAGGATTTCCTCTTTGGTTAAATCCCGCT
>CAZEKS010000711.1:0-1533 GCA_964512795.1 uncultured Syntrophaceae bacterium | reverse complement strand
TTTCCGCCCAGTAGGCGGGCCAGAACAGTTTGAATACGCCGATTTTGCCGTCCTGTCCTTTTGCGAACACAGGATACGTCAAATGAGGAAGAACGTCGCCAGGCTTTGCCCCTGACACACCCAAAGCGTGCGCCCTCGCCGTCTTTGTTCGGATTGTTTCAGCCGAGGGCCACGGCCCGGAGTGGCACGCCGTGCACGTCAACTCGTCCAAATGAGTGGGCGGGATACCCTTATGCTTGGGCACCGGTGCTGCAAACCGCCCGGCAACGGGCGTTTCAGCGCCGGTGCCGAGGTGACAGCCCCGGCAGGATGAAGCCGCCGCCAGGGGATTGTTACTGTCGCACGGTTCAGTTGCATACCCCCGCGTGATATTGTGCCCCAGACCGTGCCTGTGACAATCCATACACTTCAAGCCAGCGGCCAAATGAACGTCCTCGTCTGCCTTCCATTGTTCCGTCTTGCCGTCGTGGACATCAACGTTTGAATGACAGAAGTAGCACCGCTGTTTCGGAATCTCTTTGGGGACGTCAAACCGCACCCAGTCATTGTGTTTGAACGCATCCTTGTAGTATTCGACGGCCGGCGGCCTCGCCTTTGAATCGCCTGAAACAAAAGGCGCCCTGAAATCATAATCGTTCAAGCCCTTCGTTGAGCCGGTAACATAAGCGAACCCGCAGGAGGCGGTCGCAGCCCAGCGGTAATTGCCGCGGATTACCTGGACGGCGTATCCGGCTGCGCTGCCCATATCCTGGCCTGGACTGATGTTGTGACAGGCAAGGCAGTTTATCTCCAATTTCCCGGTAATGGGGGCACGCAGCAACTCGTCGGGATTGTCGGTCTTGTCAACCATTTCGCCTATGCCGCCGCCGGGCATTTGGCGTCCGAAAAGCTCCAGAAATCTCATCGGCGTCAGACCTATCTGCTCAGGCCTGAACGTCCCCGGCCAGGACCTGTATGATAGCGCAATCTGAGTAGCGGCAGTCGGGTCGGCGAAAATCCACGGCTGGCCATTGCGGCCGGGGGCGACGTTGGGGTCAACCGCGTTAAAATGCCAGCCCCCGCTGATTGTATCGTAACTATGGCAGGCCCCGCAGGTCGCCTTGGTCGAGAAAGGCAGAACCGGCTCATCGCCGGGATGAATCTGGTCCGGCTCCTTATCGGGTATCGGCTCGACAAGCAGCGGTATAAGGTGAAGCGGCGTCGCCCGGCTGCCGTCGGGAACATCGCCAAGTTTTTCACTCTCGACGGCAATGCACGTCGTCGCCAGTATGACTACCAAAAGAACCGCCTTGGCCATCAATCCGTTTTTCAATGCTCGAACAATCCTTTTCAATCAGACCTTGAATTCTTCCGGCTTGAATTCGAGCTTGCAGCCCGCCTCGACCGCCTGATTGACCTTTAGAACGGTTACCGCGGTTTCGTAGGCGACCTCAGCCGGGCAATTCAGCTTTTCTTTTCCGCGAATCGCGTTGAAGAAATTCTCTAAGTGCGGCTTATGATACGGGTCTTTCAATTCGACCGGTAGTTTAGACT
>CAZEKS010000710.1:0-1534 GCA_964512795.1 uncultured Syntrophaceae bacterium | reverse complement strand
ACGACCAGCCGGAGACGCTCCCATCAACAGATTTTAAAAAGTCTGGAGTCCGGGAAGACTGATATCTTAGTGGGGACGCAGATGATCGTCAAAGGCCACGATTTTCCAAATGTGACCTTTGTAGGGGTGGTCTCGGCTGATACGTCGCTTCACTTTCCTGACTTCCGCTCAAGTGAGAGAACCTTTCAGCTTCTCACCCAGGTGGCTGGAAGGGCAGGAAGAGGAGAAGTCTTTGGAGAAGTGGTGATCCAGACCTTTAATCCAGACCACTATAGTATTTTGAAGGCAAAGGATCATGACTTCATCGGGTTTTACCAGGAGGAGAGCCAATTCAGACGAGCCCTGGATTATCCTCCTTTCTCACGGCTCATCAATTTTAGGTTGGTCGGGAGCAGTGAAAAGAAGACAAAGGCTGTTTCTCAGGAGATGGGGAGAATTGGTAGAGATCTGTTGAAAAGAGGCTATGGGAAGGGAATCGAGATCTTAGGCCCAAGCGCTGCCCCTTTTGCCAAAATGAGAGGAAAATTTCGGTGGCAGATGTTAGCCAAGGGGAAGAGTCCTAAGTTGCTTCACAAATTTGCCCAAGAATTGGCCTTTCAACTGGAGAAGGAAACAAAAGGAAAAGGGGTGAATCTGGATATTGATGTTGATCCAATATTCATCCTATAATGGGCAAGATGCTGCCCTCTCGGTGGCTACAGACAATGTTGTCATGGGGGGATGTTATTTTTCTCATCCGGTAGAGTGTTCCAAAAGATTATGAAAATATAAGCAAAAACCTTGCCTATGAAAGGTGAGACGCCTTAAAGACAGATCAGGGAGGTTCAGAAGTGGCCGAAGGAAAAGTTAAGGTCGGCGGCATCATGGCCAATACAGGCCTGGCTGTGGTGAGTATTTTCTCAATTCGGGGCCGGCCTGATGTGCCGAGCATTGTTCTTCATACTCTCGGAGAGAAGGGCATAAATATGGAATTCATCGTCCATACCCTTGACCTTGAAGGAAATGGAAATCTCACCTTTTGCATCGATCGGAAAAACCTGGAGTCAACCTTGGACTTGCTGGAGGGGATTAAATCCCTGATGGAGGCCAAGGCAATTTCTTATCGCCCTGATGTGGCCGTGATCAGCGTTTTTGGTCCTCACTTCAGGGAAAGACCGTTCATATCCGGCCTCATCTTAAATGCCTTAGGGATGTCGGGGATCAATCTATTGGCGATCAGCACCTCGATCTCAAGCTGCTCCTGCTTGATTCAAGCGGATCAGACAAAGGATGCGATGAGGGCTCTGCACGAGACCTTCGAGGCCCCCCACCAAATTACAAAGTTTGCACCGTAAATGATTTGAAAGGATTCAATAAAGGCAAAGTTCAAGTCAATGTCAAATGTCAAAGTTCAAATATAAGAGATCTCTGAAAAAGTCACAAAATAGGCCAAAATGTCATGGTAAACTTGGTTCAGCATCTAACAAAATCAAAGAGTTACGAGACCCTGAAACGAGTTCAGACCTTATGATTGAAAAGAATTGTTCGAGAGTTA
>CAZEKS010000709.1:0-1535 GCA_964512795.1 uncultured Syntrophaceae bacterium | reverse complement strand
GGAAATCATAAAAGATGTGGAAATCTTTGGCATAGACCCTCTAACAGCTTTGGAAGTTGCGGCAAAGAAAAACCCCTTAGACATATTCAAGGATTTTCTCTCAGGCTACGCCTCCACCGTGATTATAGGCGGTGACATAGGGCACTTTCTTGAACGGAAAGCTGAGGACATCTTCAAGACGCGCGCCTTGCGCGTTAAGGCCGCAGCAGAACGTCTAGGGATGTTGCTGGAAACCTTCATCATCGTAATGGTCATGATGTCTCTATGCTTCTACATACTCTTCGCTGTGGACTCAATTAACCCCAGCTCAGGTGCATCGCTGACTTCAGGCATAATATTATACACATACTTGTTCACGCCGTTGCTTTCGATGATGTTCATCTACTTAGCTCACAGCATGCAGCCGAAGACGCCCGTTGTGGACATGCGACCATACAAAGTGTTTGGAATCTGCAGCATAATCGCCATAGTCATATTCATGCTGCTTACGAACTTTCTGGGATTCGTATCTGTTCCCTTCTTCAGTTCGCTCCAAACGATAGTCGATTTACCTGTAGCAATAGCCGTAACCCTATTCATAGCGACAGCTCCAGCCGCCATCGTACACATGAAACTGGCGAAAGAGAAAGCAGGCATGGAACAGGGCATCAACAGTTTCCTGAGAGACTTAACTGAAGTTAGGAAGACAGGGTTATCGCCAGAAAAATGCATAGAAAGTTTATCCCACCGTGATTATGGGATATTCAGCAAGGAACTGCGCAAAATAAGCTCAGAGATTTCTTGGGGTATTCCTGTGAAAAAGGTTATCATGCAATTTCTCAAGCGAACACGCAGTTGGATGACTCAGATAGTGATGTTCCTTCTGGTTGAAACCATAGATGTTGGCGGAGGCACAATCGCCATGATCGAGTCGCTTGCTAGGTTCAACAACCTGACTCAGGAAGTTGAGAAAGAAAAGAAGATGTCAGTTCGCCCGTACATAATGATGCCTTACTTAGCTGCAATATTGCTTGTGGCCACGACAATTATGATGCTGAGTTTCACTTCAGGCACTCTATCTGTAGTTCCAGGTCAAACAGGTCCACCAAAAGATTTGAGTGGCATGACAATGATATTCATAACGTCGGTAATTTTCCACAGCTACCTCATAGGCATAGTGGCTGGAAAAATAAGTGAGGAATCAATTGCCGCCGGTTTCAAGCATGCATCCATACTCGCCATAGTTGCTGTTATAGCAGCCAAGCTGGTGCCAATATTCATACACTTCTGACAGGAGAGGAGAAAAAACGCGATTTAACCATCTGCTTGAAAGGTTACGACAAGACAATAGAGGCGTTAGTCCAGCCATCTCTACGGTTATTTTGACCAGCGCTGTCGTTGTCATGATCCTTGTGGCGATGGTTTACGCTAACACTTTCTTGAATTCGCAGATTGCTCAAAACGAATTCAGCGCTAACAAGCAATTCATGCTTACCACCGGACTTCAAATCGACGACATTGCATGGACTATCGGACGTACGCAGACAGTGCGTTAC
>CAZEKS010000708.1:0-1536 GCA_964512795.1 uncultured Syntrophaceae bacterium | reverse complement strand
TATTTTGTGAACGCCTTCACCCTGCAGGATTCCGGGGCTAATTCCCTTTCGCCCGCTGACCTGACAGCCCTGGTGCGCGACTTCGCGTCCGCAAATGGCCGCTTCGACAACGTCCCCTTCTGGCTGGCCTTGGTCATGCCGGAAGAGGACTCCAGGAGCTTCCAGGCATCCACTGAGTACCAGGATTTCGTGCGCGCTTATCATAGCGACCTGCAGGAGATGGCAACCCGGTTGCGCGCCCAGCCCCCCGCCGGTATCGGGCCGGCGCTTCGCGTCGAGGGCCTGGCTTTCCGTCCCATTCCGGGCGGAACTCTTCTGGCTGGCAGCACTGAGGAGCAGGCATCCACTGCCTACCTGCCCCACCCCGTTCCCGTGGCAGCTTTTCTGGCCTCCGAAACCGAGGTGCCCAACCGGTGGTTTGCGCGCTTCCTGGCGGAAAACACGGAATGGCGAAAGCAGAACTCCTCGGCCCTGGCGCAGCAAGGCTGGATCGACGATGCCTACCTTTCCGGCTGGACGGAGCAGGGCTACCCCGCCGGCGAGGACGAACTGCCGGTGACCGCCGTGTCGTACTTCGCGGCCCAGGCCTTCTGCCGCTGGTTGAGCGGCCGCCTGCCCGCATCCCTGGCCGGCTACGAGGCGCGCCTGCCCAACGAAGCCGAATGGGAGTGGGCGGCCCGGGGTGCGCTGGTCGGCAGCCCTTATCCCCAGGGCGCCAAGCCGCTGAGCGAAGTCTTCTTCGAGCAGGGTATCGCCGGGCCGCGCCCTATTGGCTCCTCCTCGCCCAACGGCTACGGACTGCGCGACACCTCCGGGAATGTATGGGAGTGGTGTTCCGACTGGTTCTCCCCCGTGGCCTACTTGTTCAGCTCCCTTGACCCCGCCAAAAACACCGCGGACCGCTCCGCCGAAATTCCCTTTGGGGCCGAAAAAGCGGTCCGGGGCGGCTCCTGGGCCAACGAAAAGGAGCTGGTCAAGCTCTACACCCGGGCCTCTCAGCCCCCCTCCTGGTGCACGCCGTACCTGGGCTTCCGGGTCGTGCTCGCCAAGACCCGTTTATGAGCGAAGAAGCGCGCAAGCTGCTCGCCACCAACCGCAAGGCCCGCTACAACTACAGCGTGGATGAAAGCCTGGAGTGCGGCATCGAGCTGCGGGGCACCGAGGTCAAATCCTTCCGCCTGGGCACCTTCTCCTTCAGCGACGCCTACGCCAAGGTCGAGAACGGGGAGCTGTGGCTGATCGGGCTGCACGTCACCCCCTACCGCTTCGGCAACATCCACAACCACGATCCGGCCAGGAAGCGCAAGCTCCTGGTGCACCGCCAGGACATCAAGCGCCTGAACCGCAAGGTGGTCGAGCGGGGATTGACGCTGGTGCCGTTGAGTTTTTACCTTAAGCATGGGATAATAAAGCTGGAGCTCGGGGTCTGCCGAGGCAAGAAGACCGTCGACAAACGGGAAAACATCAAGCAGCGGGACCAGAAACGGGACACCGAGCGGGCGATTCGCGAAAGGTTTTAACAGGGGGTGTTCCGGT
>CAZEKS010000707.1:0-1537 GCA_964512795.1 uncultured Syntrophaceae bacterium | reverse complement strand
GCCACGGGTTCCGGGGCGGTCCGGCCAGCCACGTTCAATCCGACCGGCAGCGCGCTCCGGGCTCCATCGGGTCCACGACCACGCCGGGACGGGTCTACAAAGGCAAACGCATGGCCGGCCATATGGGCTCCGACCGGGTGACCTCGTCCGGGTTGCGGGTGGCGCTGGTCGATTCGGAACGCAACCTGTTGGGTGTGGCCGGCAGTGTGCCGGGACCCAAGGGCGGGATTGTCGTCATCCGCGAGGCGCGCAAACAGTAAGCGCAGGTCCGCCGGCCGGGGGGAGGCCGCGGACGCCAGAAGGGAACGATAGCGATGGAAGTCGACGTGATGAATATGAAGGGCAAGGTGGTGCGTTCGGTGGAATTGCCGGCCGCCATCTTCGAAGCGCCCGTCCGCAAAGACCTCATGCACCAGGCGCTGGTCTACCAGATGGCCAACGCGCACCTGGGCACCCACAAGACCAAGGGACGCGGGGAAGTGAGCGGGGGCGGACGCAAACCGTGGAAGCAAAAGGGAACCGGGCGGGCCCGTCAGGGTTCCACCCGCGCCCCTCAATGGCGCGGTGGTGGAAAAGTCCACACTCCTGTGCCCAGGGATTATTCGCTGCAAATGCCCAAGCAGATGCGCCGGGCGGCTTTACGCTCGGCCCTTTCCGCCAAAGTCTCGGATCAGGCGGTGGTCGTGGTGGACCGGATTGCCCTGCCCCGCATCAGCGCCCAGGCTATGGCCAAGGCGCTGCAGGCGGTGGCCGGCACGGAAAGCGCCCTCGTGCTTCTGGCGGAACGCAACGAGACCATCGAGCGCTCCACGCGGAATCTGGCGAAGGCCAAGACCCTGCGCGCAGGCTATCTGAACATCCGCGATTTGTTCAATCACGAAAAAGTGATCCTGCCGCTCGCGGCGCTGGATCAAATTCGGGAATGGCTGGATCCGGGGAGGGCGGAATGACGGAACACCTGGAAAATATCCTGCGCCGTCCGGTCATTTCGGAAAAATCGATCCGGCTGGCCAAGGAAAACCAATACACCTTCGAAGTCCTCTCCCGGGCGACGAAGATTCAGGTCAAGCACGCGGTGGAAATGATGTTTGAAAACGTCACGGTCGACCACGTGAACATCGTGGTGGCCACACCGAAAATGACCCGCTCGCTGCGAACCCGCCGCATTCGCAGCCGACGCGCAGCCTATAAAAAAGCGATCGTCAAGCTGTCGAAGGGGACCATCCCCCTCTTCGAAGGGGTGAAGGGATAACGCCATGCCGGTGAAAACGTACAAGCCCACCTCGCCGGGGCGGCGGGGGATGACCAGCTCCACCTTCGAGGAAGTGACCAAGCATTCGCCGGAACGGTCGCTGATCGTTCACAAACAGAAGCACGGCGGACGGGACGCCTACGGCCGGATCTCCGTGCGCCACCGCGGCGGCGGAAGCCGCCGGCATCAGCGCCTGATCGATTTCAAGCGCGACAAGCATGACATTCCCGCCCGGGTGGCGGCGATCGAATACGATCCGAACCGGTCCGCGCGGATCGCGCTGCT
>CAZEKS010000706.1:0-1539 GCA_964512795.1 uncultured Syntrophaceae bacterium | reverse complement strand
TTTTTCTGCCCATTCACCGGACAAAGCCGAGCTGGTCAGCCCCCTAAACTTGTCCTTTAACTCATCTATTTTTAAAGGATTGTTTATTGTACCCTTGGCATAGTCAATGCATTTACTATAAACTTCCCCGTTCTTTAGTTTAATGGTCACGATCGCCGGAGCGGCAGCAGCTGTTTTATCCTCCAGCGCCTCATTAGCGATGTAATAGATTTTGTGGACCAGGCTCAATATCGCCGGGTCTTTGATATTTTCCATTGTATAGTCATGGAATCCGTTGCTGCCTTTTACCAGGCGCAGGGCCATGCCAAACCGGCCGCTGAACTGGGCTGATATGATATCCTGAGGTTCGATGATGTTGCCCACGGTTTTAACTTCGCGGGCTTTTTGCTCGACGGTTATCTTCTCTATTGCTTCCGGTTCAACCGGATGTTCTTTGATAATTGCAGCGGTGGCATCTATCACCGTATGCTGTGCGGCGCAGCAGCAATACGGCTTATTCCCTGTCCACATAATACGGAAGTCTTTTCCAAGCCCGTCGGTAATTTCCTCGATGTAACATTTATTGGCGAATGCCTGGCAGTATCCCTTTTTCCCTTCCAGGGCAGCGGCAGGTCCGGTTAACCCATTCCAGGCCAATAATGTCGCCCGTACCCCTGCCTGAGCGGCAAAACCGGCATGCAATCTCTTTACCGATCCTCCGGAGATAGAATATTCAGCAATTCCACTGGATTCGCTGGCGGCTATTCCCAGAGCATTCACGATTCCATCGGTTTTCATTCCCAATATCTTACAGGTCGCCGCTGCCGAGCCGAAAGGTCCATTAATGGCAGTCCCATGGAATGATCGTTCAATCGAGGTCCGGCTGGCCATGCCGATTCTTATCATCGCATCATATCCCGCCACTACCGCCGTGAGGAAATGCTTTCCGGATATCTTTCTAGCTTCACCCAGTGCTAAAGCTGAAGGTATCACGACACTCCCCGGGTGAGTTAGGGAATGCATTTCTGTATCATCCATCTCGAAACCATGACCAAAAGTCGCATTAGCGAATGCTGCGTCCTCTACGGTTGTTTTAAGTCCGTAATAGACTATGGTGCTTTCGCCTTTGAGGCCAGTTTTATTCAGAATGTACTGGTATGCCGCTTTATTCCAGGGTAACGTCGCAAAAGCCAGCTGGCAACCGAGCTGGTCCAGTATCAGTCCTTTGGCTTTTTCAACAACCTGTGATGTTAAGTCTTCGTATTCAATGTCTGAGATGAACTGGGCAAGCTCTTTAGTCTCATTCATCGATGACCATCTCCTGTCGCTGCATCTGGAAAGCTAGGGTAGAATTACCACATCGTCTCCATCCCAGGCAAAATTGACCGATAGTTTTTCACTCCGGGAAATATCTTCGAAGTAGTCATATACTTCCTGCGCCAGAGGGTTGTTTCTTTTTACGATTTCCGGTTCCGAGTTTCTATTCAAGAAACAGGGAATATAGGAACCATGACTAATCTTCCCATCGTCGATAGGTGCTTTTACTATCAGGGTACGCCT
>CAZEKS010000705.1:0-1541 GCA_964512795.1 uncultured Syntrophaceae bacterium | reverse complement strand
GGAGATAGGCAGGCTGGGGCACAGCCGCTCCTAGAGTTCGGCTGGCTTCCTCTAGAGTCACCTTTTTGGCGGTGAGTTCAAGGTAATTGAGGAACCCGGCTTGCTGGTCTGACCTGGTGTACTGGGAAGTGAATATAAAATTCACCATCATGACAGGTTTGTTCATTCTCCTGCTTATAGACGGGCCATGGATTAAGCCCGCAGTGATATATGTTATATGTGGGGTGTTGGTTACATGTTTTTCACCTTCCTCGCCTAAATATGTCTCTGATTCTACCTCATAAAGCCTTAAATCCTCCGGGGGGCCGAAGCTGGTCAGTAGCTGGTCAAAGTCGTGTGCATGAGGGCGTTCCATTTCACGAGCCTGGGTAAGGTAGGTGTACCTGATGCCGAAATTCGTATCCGGGAAGTAGTTATGACTATCAAATAGCAGCCTCGCTCCGTATGGGGGCAGGACATTCCATGAGTAAGGTTCTTTGATTATATATTTCTCGTATTTTGCCTCATTCCCGCGGCGGGCTTCTTTTGAGGTTACCCCGGAGCCGGCTTTTTGTTCTTTTCTGGAGTATTGGGGAGTGATTACGCAATTAAAGCACATCATGGGTTTATCGACCCTTTTCCATATAATAGGGCCGTGAATTAGCCCCCTGGGGATATATACCACTGAGGTAGCATTGATTATTTTTTTGGTACCTTCTTCGCCCAAATATAGCTCAACTTCTCCACCAAAAACCTTTAAATCCTCCGGGGTGCCCAGGAAGCCGAAGAACTGGTCAAAGTCGTGTGCATGAGTGGTTTCCATGCGAATGGGCTGGTTAATATACGTATACCTGACCCCGAAATTCAGTTCCGGAAAGTATTTTTTACTCTCAAAATACAGGCATGGTGTATATGGTGGGTATTTATTTTCTACTAGAGGTGCTTTGATAATATATTTCCCGTATTTTGCTTCAGCCATTTGACTATATTCTCCTTATGACATATTCTTCCTGGTTTATTTAGGCGCTTATATAAAATCTTACGCGAAATGTAAAGAAAAATTCTAAATACTAATACAAACGCACTAAATAACGATGCATGTTTTGTCATTGCGAGGGGCGTAGCGACGACGCATTCTCTCAGGATTTATTACCAAGACAAGGTGTGAGATTGCTTCCCCCGACCCAGTCGGGGTCGCAATGACAGATACGTTTTATTTTAAGTCGATGTATCAAGATTTAATACGTTCGTATTAATATCTAAACTCTAAGGAATCTCTGATTAAGCTTTTATCAACCCCCTAAATCCCCCAATCTTGGGGGACTTTTGAGGCTGGGGGACACCCCCAGACCCCCGGCAGGTGGACTCCTGCACCCTTTTTCAGAGGTTTCTTAGCTATTGGCTGTTAGCTATAAGTCCCATCCCCACCCCGAAGCTGATTGCTGAATGCTGAAAGCTATTTCAACCCCGGCGGCAGGGCTTCCGAGTCCACATACTACAGCCATACGCCGTGCGCCCTCTCCGGGGGCACCCAGGCGATTCTGAAGGGGTAGCCGTGATGT
>CAZEKS010000704.1:0-1544 GCA_964512795.1 uncultured Syntrophaceae bacterium | reverse complement strand
CATTCGCCCTCTTTTTCACAGCGGGGACAGACCATCGGATGGTTGAGCAGAATGAATTGAAGCTGCAGCCGTCTGGATTCAGAAATCTTTGGAGATTGGGTCAGGATTTCCATCCCGTTTCTCGCAGGGGTGAAACAGGACGGCACGAGTTCAGATTTTCCTTTCTGCTGGACGACACAGAGACGGCAAGCGCCAAAGGGAATGAGCCTTCGGTCGTGGCAGAGAGAGGGAATGCGGACGCCGACCAATTGAGCGGCCTCGAGAATCGTCTTGCCTTTTTCAACCTCAATCTCGATTTCATCAATCTTCAGCTTAATCATTTGATTCTTCATCATTCACTAAACTTGGATTAATGGAGTACTGGAAAAATGGAATATTGGATTAAATCAATGAGCCCACTATTTTTCCCCATTCTTCCATTATTCCTAATTATTCGATTGCATTGAATTGGCACGCCTGGATACAAGACCGACAACGAACGCACTTCTCTATATTGATGACAGCAGGTGTCTTTTTCTCCCACGTCACTGCCTCCATCGGGCATGCCTTTTTGCAAAGGCCGCACATCTTGCACTTTTCGGGATCGACCCGAAATTTTATGAGACTCGTGCAGACCAGGGCAGGGCATCGCTTGTCCTGAATGTGCGCTTCATATTCGTTTCGGAAATACCGAATCGTGGAGAGAACAGGATTCGGTGCGGTCTTTCCTAATCCGCAGTGGGAGGTCTCTTTAATATGCTGTCCCAGTCGCTCCAGTCGACCGATATCCTCTTCCTCCCCCCTTCCGCTGACAATCCGGTTCAGGATATTGAGCATCACCTTCATTCCAACCCGGCAGGGAACACATTTGCCGCAGGATTCATCCACAGAAAAGTCAGTGAAGAACCGCGCCGTATCCACCATGCAAGTGGAGTCGTTCATCACAACGAGACCGCCTGAGCCCATCATCGCTCCGGCTGCGTCAAGGGAATCAAAGTCCACCTCTGTATCTAATAAAGGAGCGGGGAGGCAGGCTCCGGAAGGACCGCCGATCTGAACCGCCTTGAACTCTTTCTTATTGGGGATTCCGCCTCCGATGTCGTCGACAATTGTTCGGAGCGTGGTGCCCATGGGAACTTCCACTAGGCCCACATTTTTTACTGTGCCAGCTAGGGCGAAGACTTTTGTTCCTTTAGATCCCTTTGTCCCAATTGAGGCGAACCATTTAGCCCCATTTCGAATGATCGCTGGGATATTGGCAAAGGTTTCCACATTATTAAGAACGGTTGGCTGTCCCCACAAACCGGCCTCTGTGGATCGTGGAGGTTTAATTCGAGGCATTCCCCTTTTTCCTTCGAGGGAGTACATCAGAGCCGTCGATTCACCACAGACAAAGGCTCCGGCACCGGGATAGATACCGATATCAAAATCGAAACCCGACTCTAAGATGTTTTTCCCCAAAAGCCCATAGTTCCTTGCTTTCTCAATGGCAATGTTGAGACGTTGAATGGCCAGAGGATACTCAGCCCTTACGTAGACATAACCCTGATGAGCATCAATGGCAT
>CAZEKS010000703.1:0-1551 GCA_964512795.1 uncultured Syntrophaceae bacterium | reverse complement strand
TATCGCTCTATTGTTTCAGCCTATAAAAATCTGCTTTGACCCAATTACGCAATTGACTACTTGTAAACTTTCCTTTATGAGCTTCTTGGTGACAATTTGGGCATAACGCAATAAGGTTATTGAGTCTATTATTCCTGTTATTCATATCTATATGATGAATATGAATTGCATTGTTACTCAGGCAATCCGGGTTTTCGCAAGCATTTTGAGAACGCAGATAAACTTCAGACCTAATACTATGGGGTATAGGTTCTCGCTCTCCTTTTATTTGTTCTAAATAAACATCTGAACTAACCTGTTTTTTACTAAAATCCCTTTTCAATCCCATGAATTTTCTGAATAACCAATAGAGCAACATCACTAATAGGATACCCAATAGACAAGAAAAAACAATTGATATTGCTGGTAGTTCTTTGTAGCTTAGTATTCCGCCCCAAATGATTAGAATTAACGCCATAGAGAAAACGATAATCAACAGTATTAAGATACAATCACGAATACGTTGTATCATGTAGGATACTTGTCCTATATATAAAGTTTTCCTCAATTTTCAAATATTATTCAACGAATTTTACAATTTCTTAGATTACCTATTAGATATAATATTATAATATTCCAATACACAAACTGAAAACTGACTACTGAATACTGATAACTATAAGAATTTTTCTTTCCATTCTGCGTAGGATTTAAGCGGACTAATATATACCGTATTCCCTGGCGGCTTCCATAAATGCCCGCAGGTTCTCCGGTCTCGCTTCAGTGGCACTGGCTCCACCGGAAAGAATATAACCGCCACCGGGAGCGCAGGTCTCGATAAGTTTACGGCAGTATTCTTTCACTTCTTTAGCCGTGCCGGTAAGAATTATTGAGGAGGGCACATTTCCGGAGATACAGCAGTTTCCGCCCACAATCTTCTTGGCATTGGCCATATCGGTCTGGTCAAATTGCCACGTCACCCAGCCTTTGGGGAAATCCTTGATGTACTCCAATCTCCGGTTATAACGTCCCTCGGCGAACAACGATACCATAATACCTTCGTCTATTAAAGCCAGGATGACCTTCCTCAAGCTGGGCCAGTAGAATTTCTCAAACTGCTTATCGGACATAAAGGTATCGTCTCCCTTATGCAGGGGGAAGCTCACCGTAAAGCCGCCGGAGGCATTGACGCTGGCTATCGTCCGTGTTATTGTCTGCGCGGTTATCATATCAATAGCTTCCATGAGCTTCTCCGGCTGGCGGTACATGTCCATGACGCTCCCCTGCGTGCCTCTCAGGAAGTCCGCAATGGAATCAAAGGGTGCTGCCGCCAGGCCACCCCTCCCCGCCGGGAATCCGGCCGCTACAGCCTCTTTATTGAAGGCGATAACCTCTTTCTGCCATTTCTCCATTTCTAAGCCGGCATCTATCAGTGTCTGGAAAGCCGCCCGCATCTCCGGTCTGGAAAAGGGGTAAGCCAGCATCATGGGCATGCCCATCAAAGAGCTGAGCGGAGGAAACCTCTGCAATACCGCTACGGAGCCCACAGCAATGTGCACCAGGACCCTGAAG
>CAZEKS010000702.1:0-1553 GCA_964512795.1 uncultured Syntrophaceae bacterium | reverse complement strand
GACTATTCGAACCCTTTCCATCTTTAAAAATTTGAATTGCCTTCGTGCCTAAAAAGTACGGCAGTCTCCTGCCACTCCTTTCTCTAAAATTGATAGGAATGGAAAGAGAAGAGATTAAATAGTTCAGTCGATCGGCCCTTCTTTGGCCTGGTGGAGAGGGGAGGATTCGAACCTCCGAAGGCATCGCCAACAGATTTACAGTCTGTCCCCTTTGGCCGCTCGGGAACCTCTCCGACACTAACTCCCAATTTTGCTGATTGGACAAAACCCTCCTGGCAAAGAAAAAGAATGGAAAATCAATGAGTTACATTTGCGGAAAAAAGGCTTATAAGATATTTAACTTATTATATTTAACAGGTAGGACATTTATTGTCAAGAAATATTTTTATTCGATTTTATTCAGGTTTTGATGATCCTTCTTCCTCTGCCTTCCATATATTGGACAAAGGTCTTGATAGCGGGATTAAAACGCTGTTCCTTAAGATAAAGAAAGGCAACCTCGAGATAGAGTTTTTCTGTTAAAGGGACGATGCGAATGATTCCCCGTTTCCCTTCATCCTCCACGATCCTTTTAACGATTACGGAGACCCCTTTCCCCTCTGAAACCCACTGTTTAATGAATTCAGAACTTCCTGCTTCGATCAACAAAGAAGGGCGAATATCTAACTCTTTGAAAGCCTGCAATAGAATCCTTCTCGTTGTCGACCCTTTCGCACGGATAATAAGGGGATATGCCTCCAGTTCCTTTAGCGAAACCGATTTCCTTTTCGACAGAGGGTGCTTCGGTGAAACGATAAGGACCAATTCCTCCTTTAAGAATGGGATGGACTTGAATTTGGGGGAAACCCTCGTCACCCCGATCACAGCCAAATCGTTTCGATAGGTGGACAGGTTTTTTCCGATCTCCTCAGAATTTCCTACATCGAGAGAGATCTTGATGGCAGGAAAAGAGGTCTGGAACCCAGAAAGAAGCTTCGGCATCAGGCATTTCGAATAGGATTCTGTGGTTCCGATCCTTAAGAACCCATGATGATCCTTCTGAAGGTCCCCCAGTACATCTTCAATCTCCATGAGATGGGAAGAAATCTTTTGGGTATGTTTATAAAGGCTCTTCCCGGCCTCTGTCAGGGCAAATCCCCCCCTCCCCCTCTGGATGAGTCTCATCCCCACCTTCAGCTCCAAGTTTTGAATGTGTTTGGTAACCGCAGGCTGAGAGATATAGAGTTCCTCTGCTGCCTTGGAGAAGCTCTTATGCTTTGCGACCTTGTGAAAGGTCATCAAAGAATTCAATGAAGACTGTATTGTATTCTCTGAGTCCATCGCCCTCTATTATAACTTAAAGTTATTTAACCATAAAAACAAATGAATTGACAAGAGGGATACTTACAAAGATAATGCCAAGTATTTATGTTGTAAGAAGGAGGAATTTATGGATCTTCGAGATTTTATAAAGAAGTGTGAGGCCGAGGGAGAATTAAAGAGGATTAAAGCCGAGGTTGATTGGGATCTCGAGATCTCTCACATCGCGAAGCTCGTTGAAGAGAAAAGCGGCC
>CAZEKS010000701.1:0-1556 GCA_964512795.1 uncultured Syntrophaceae bacterium | reverse complement strand
TACATGCCAATGTTACCATTACACCAATTTTGGCCTGCGATCCAATCCAGGATCTCGTTGACCTCCTTGGCGCCCACCTCGAACGATGCATTCATAACCCCAAAGGATGCCCCGGTCCCCGGCCTCTCGACCACGATGACGGCATAGCCATGTTTAAGCATGTTCTCGAGATATTTGTTTCTGAAGACCGCATCCATGAGGTTTCCTCGTTTGTCGAACCAGTAGCGGATCCGAAGATAGGCTTTTTCTTTCCAACCAAGGTTAAACAGGCCAGCGATAATGTTGTTGCCGGCCTTGTCAAAAATGGTAAAGGTGCGCGTATAAGGCGTGTACTTAAAGAGGACAGGCAATGGTTTGTCGGCCGGAACTCCCTTCTTCGTCGGGAGAAAAAGGTCGTAGGCCAACCTCGTTCCATTTGACAGCGTTAGGTAATCGGAGATGCGCTTGTTTCCATCATAAATCGCCTCGGAATAACCCTTGTATTTACCGAACTCCGACACTTTTGCTTGTCCGGTTTGCTTTTTAAAGATGAACAAGAGCGCAATCACCAGGACGACCCCAATAAAGGGATAGATCATTTTCATGTTGATGAGCTTGTTCATTTCTTCTCTCCTTTCAGAGTTGACATTAAGATTTGATGAAACAAAATGATTTTCTATTAAGATTTAAATTTATTTATTTTCTTCTATCCATACGGAATGATCGACCAGACCGAACTCTTTAAAGGCTTGGGCCAGGCGAAGACCAAGGCTGCTTCCATTTTGTTGGGGCCGCTCTGATTCCCAATGGAGGTGAATACTCCAATCTGATTCCAGAGCGGAATGGTGGAAGGTTTTCATTTCTACCAACCCACGTGGATTGAATTTGTCGATCGACAGTAATAATTCTTCCAGTAACGGAGAATCCTTTCCCGCTGACCGCAGTTTTATGACTTCTAACCACTTCATTATATGCTCTCCATCAAATCATTTTTAAATATCCTAATGCTTCAATCGTGCCAAGTTAATAAGTCTTTAAATATTAATGGGTTAAGAGATGAGAGACTTCTTCAATTGCCAATATCGGCAAAAACAGTTGCCTTATTTGGCAATCGGGTTTAAAATTGGCTAATAAGGCAAAATGATGATCGGTAATCCGTCCCCCACCCAACCCTCCCCCTTTTGAAGGGGAGGGTGAGGGTGGGGGGAATAGGAGCGGGCCATGAGTGTCGATGAAAACGATTTCTTTCGGAGGGTGACCATACAGATCTGCAGCAGTCTGGATATTGAGATCGCCATGTGGCGTTGCATCCAGTTTCTCAAAGATTTCATGCCGGCAGATGAAATGTATTTGCATCTTTATGAGAGTGGTCTCGGAGCCTTTCGGACGATCGCTGGGGCCACGGCTGCCGAAGGAAGAAAAATGGACCGAATCACCCCGCTTCCCAAAGATGTTAGACCTGGCCTGGGAAAAGACCTCCGGAGTATGCATATCATCAACCAGCCCGAGTTGGAGCCGGGCCTTCAATTTATGCTCCAATACTATGGGAGACCGGACACGTCAGCTTTGATTCGGCT
>CAZEKS010000700.1:0-1560 GCA_964512795.1 uncultured Syntrophaceae bacterium | reverse complement strand
GTGAAAAGATATTTGCGTACGTCGATCCCTGTAATGAAGCCGTGCAGAAGGAAATGGAGACTGTCTTCACGGATTACTTGAAGAAGATCAGGGCTTATCTGCCATCCCATTACTTCAGGGAGGTCGAGCAAACACAGAAATCCTTTCCGGTGGAGGCCTCTGTGATCATTCCCGTACGGAACCGGAAAGAGACGATTGCCGAAGCCGTGGAAAGCGCCCTTTCGCAAGAAACGAATTTTCCATTCAACGTCATCGTCGTGGACAACCACTCGACAGACGGAACAACGACTGTTCTCTCCGATCTCGCCAGGCAGTATTCGAGCTTGAAACATATCACTCCAAAGAGGACCAACCTTGGCATTGGCGGTTGCTGGAACGAGGCCCTTCTGCAAGAAGCCTGTGGCCGCTATGCCGTTCAGCTTGATTCGGACGATCTATACAGCAGCCGCCATACCCTGCAGAAGATGGTTGACATGTTCCGTCAGGGCAACTATGCCATGGTCATCGGCTCTTACACCCTCGTGGATTCGAGGCTGGAGGAGATTCCGCCGGGCCTCATCGACCACCGTGAATGGACCGATGAGAACGGTCACAACAATGCATTGCGCATCAACGGTCTGGGTGCACCGCGGGCTTTCAACACCGGCCTTATGCGAAAAATCGTTTTTCTCAACGTGAGCTACGGCGAGGATTATGCAGCGGCACTGCGAATCTGCCGGGAATACCGGATAGGAAGGATCTATGAAAGCCTCTACCTCTGTAGACGCTGGTCGGGCAATACCGACGCGGCCCTCAGCACCGAAGAGGAAAACCAAAACAATGCCTTCAAGGACAAGATCCGCACCATTGAAATTCTTGCCCGACAAAGGATGTTAAGAGAAAAGAAGTTGGAATAATGGAATGGTGGAATAGTGGGAAAAGACTGAAAAGGCAACAGAACCAGACAGGGTTCCGGCATTTTGACCGGCAAGTGCCCCGTCCCGCCAAAGCGGGATAGGCGGGGTCAAGGGGCACAATTAAAACGACATTTCCTTTCCGGGAAGCCCCGGCCTGTGGCCGGGGAGCTTCATTATCATTAGGTTTTACCAATATTCCAAAATTCCATCTTTCCAATATCCCATTTCATTCATCGAATTGGAGGATAATCTACAACCATGGGAATCGTGATTCGACCATGGCGGAAGAGTGATCTTGCGTCCATCCGGAGAATAACTTGGCAGTCCTGGATTTCTGCATATGCGAGCTTCATTCCCGAAAACGACCTCAAGTCTTATTTCGATATTCACTACATGGAAGAGGCCTTTCTCAGCATGTTCGACGATCCTTTCACTCGGGGTTTCATTGCAGAGACGGATGAGCAGATCGCCGGTTATACAAGACTTTTCTTTAACCGGGATGAGAATCGCCTCTTCATCCCCTCGCTGTATTTTCTCCCAGACTTTCAGGGGCAGGGCATGGGCAGGCGGCTTCTCGAGGCGGCGGAAGAATATGCCGCAGAAAAGGGCCTCGATGAACTCTGGATCGGCGTGATGGTGAAAAACAGGCAGGCCCTCGTTTTTT
>CAZEKS010000699.1:0-1561 GCA_964512795.1 uncultured Syntrophaceae bacterium | reverse complement strand
TGGGTTTCCTCTCTATCCCTGTATCAACCCCCTGGGAGTTGAATCTTTTGCCTGCTTTCGCCAAAGATACGGCAGCCGCTGCCCAAACCGTCCGGCTTCCAGTGAGCATATCCGCCGGGCTAACGGCAATTTCATTAGGATTATCCCTTGCTGCAGGCGGCATGGCAAGTTATGTGATGGGGAAACGTACGGCACGGATGAAACCCGCCGAGATATTGAGACAGCTTTGATTAGTTTGGTATACTGAAATTGTTAGAGGGAATTTCTTGATGGAGCAGACACCTTACCAACATCATAATCCAACCCCTTCATTATTCCACTTGTTCACTTCATTTTTGAGACTGGGTGCTACCGCATTGGGTGGCCCTGCAATGGTTGCTTATATTCGAAAGATGGCGGTTGAAAAGAAACACTGGCTCGATGAGCCATCCGCACGTGACGGGGTTGCCCTTTGTCAAACCATTCCCGGTGCAACGGCTATACAAATGTCTGCCTATGTGGGTCTAAGAGTCAGAGGAGTGGCTGGAGCGGCAGCCAGTTTCGTCGGATTCGGCCTTCCGGCATTTCTTTTCATGATGATCTTGTCAGCACTCTATGCACGGACCCATACATTACCTGCAGTTGTTTCAATTTTTAATGGACTTCAGGCCATCATTATTGCCATTGTGGCTAATGCTACTTTGTCATTTGGTAAAACCTCAATAAAAAACTGGAGAAATATTATCAATGCAATCATTGCTGCGGTTTTATTTGGATTGAAGGTCAATCCCATTCTGGTCATTGTAATAGCTGCAATGTTAGGGGTGATACTTTATGCCAAACAACCTCATTACCCCGTAGTGAATCCCACGTATAAGGGTCACGCTCCAAAATCTCTTTTTCTATTATTGTTAGCCACAGGCATAGGATTTGGAGTACTCTATTTTCTCGACCGAAGACTTTTCGATCTTGCTACGCTCATGTTCAGGATAGATCTGTTTGCCTTTGGGGGTGGTTTTGCCTCTGTTCCTCTCATGTTCCATGAAGTTGTTCAAGTGCGTTCCTGGCTGGATGGGCCGACCCTTTTAAGTGGTATTGTTCTTGGGCAGGTGACCCCTGGGCCCATTGTCATTACAGCGACCTTTATCGGGTATTTATTGAAAGGCCCTCTCGGCGGTTTGATCGCCACCATCTGTGTGTTCTTACCTTCTTTCATGATCGTTGTCGGAATCGTGCCTTACTTCGACAGGTTACGCAGTTCTCTCTATTTTAAAAAGGTTATTACAGGCATCTTGTGTTCTTTTGTGGGCCTTCTTTTAACTGTCACCATTCGTTTCGCTTTAAACATCCCGTGGGATGTTCCTCGCATTCTTCTTGCAGGCGCAGCATTTATTGCCCTGATTTTGAAGGTAGATATCCTCTGGGTTGTGCTATTAGGAACGGTGATCTCGTTAATTGTCCTATAGATGCTTTCCCTCAAAACAATTTCATCAGATAAAAGAATTCCGCACACCAGAACCCACACCCAAAAGAACTTGACAAATATGTTTCAAGATATTAATATTTAGAATATTTGAAACTA
>CAZEKS010000698.1:0-1562 GCA_964512795.1 uncultured Syntrophaceae bacterium | reverse complement strand
GGCGGCCGTAGGCGCGCTGGCCTCGGCCACCGGCCTCGGGCTGCTGGTGGCCCGGCGCATAACCGTTCCACTGGAGCGCGTGGTGCGGGCCACGCAAGCGATCGCCGGCGGGCGCCGCGATGTGCTGATCACGGAAATGACCAGGGTGCGGGAGCTGGACGGCATCGCCGCGGCCGTGAATGACCTTTCCCGGGGCTTGAGGGATCAGGAAGCGCTGCGGCGGCGGCTCACGGCCGACATGGCGCACGAGCTGCGCACCCCGCTGGCCACCCTGCAGAGCCACCTGGAAGCGCTTATCGATGGTATCTGGCAGCCCGACGCGCAGCGGCTGGCGGGGCTGCACGAGGAGATCCTGCGGATCAACCGCCTGGTATCGGACCTGGAAAACCTGGCCCGCTACGAGGGGGACTCCCAGAGCCTGCGCCGGCGCGACCTGGACCTGAGCGCCCTGGTGGAGGGCATCATCCGCAACCACGAGCCCCAGTTCCACGCCAAGGGGGTGGCCCTGCGCTTCAACCCGGAGGCCGCGAACGGACAAAGAGCGCTTTCCGCGGACCCGGACAAGTTGAGCCAGGCGGTCATAAATCTATTGAGCAATGCGCTGAAGTTCACCCCCGCCGGGGGGCAGGTGGAAGTGCAGGTGGCCTCCGGCCCCGAGGGCGCGGAGATCCGGGTGGCGGACAGCGGGGTCGGCATCGGGCCGGAGGACCTGCCCCGGGTCTTCGAGCGCTTCTACCGCGTGGATTCCTCGCGCAACCGGGCCACCGGCGGGGTGGGCATCGGTCTTTCCATCGCCAAGGCCATCGTGGAAGCGCACGGCGGGACCATCACCGCCGACAGCCAACCCGGCGAGGGAGCGGAATTCCGCATCCGCCTGCCGGGCTGAAAGCCCGCCTGAACTTGCTACTGCCTGCGGTCGTCGCTGATCTTGCAGCAGTCCAGGCGTTTGCCTTCCAGGGCCTTGGCGTTCGCGTCGCCCAGACGATCGAGGAACCTCCGGATGGGATTGCGACTCCGGGCCTGTGTCGCAACCTTATAGCCCAGCGCCTCGATGCGCGCGCGGATGGCGTCCTTGCTCAGCGCCTCGGCATAGTACTGCAAGCGGACCTTGCCGATGGCGACTTCCGCGCCCTCGACACCCGGCAGGCTTTCCAGCGCCCGCCTGACCCGCTGGACGCAGGCTGCGCAGCTCATTCCTGCGACCGGCAGGTCTAGCGATTGCAGCCCTTCCGCAAGCTCCATGCACCTACTCCTGTTACAGGTCGTAGGCTTTGAGAAACTTGTCTACTTCCACCGGCTTGCCTTTTTCATCCTTGACGGGGACCTTGGCGAACACCCAGCCCGTGATCCGGGCGGGGTCCACTCCGGCCTGGATGAGCGGTTCGGGGTTGAGCACGAAGACCAGGTCCTTGTCGTTCTTGCCCATGTCCTTGGCCCACTCGAACATGTTCCCGTCCCCCAGGGCGATGCCGTAGTGGTCGAGGGCCTCATGGTAGCCGATGATGGCGCGGTGCTTCTGCACGATGCGGGTGAAGGTTTCCAGGGGACTCGGAGAGGCCGAA
>CAZEKS010000697.1:0-1563 GCA_964512795.1 uncultured Syntrophaceae bacterium | reverse complement strand
GATAAGGAAGAGAAGACGGTTGAAGAAAATAAATTGAGTAATGTTTTTCCTAAAGTTTTAGGAAAAGAGACATTGGAGCCCAACCCGCTTCTTCCTGACCTTGCCATCACCGATCTTTTTCTCATCCCCCGTAGGAAATTGGCAGTGACCATTGCCAATTTCGGAGGAAACCCCCTGTCCTTAGGGGAAGGAAATCTGAAGATTATGGTCGATGGAGTCCTGAAAGGAAGTTATGCGTTGAGAAGCCTTTCTGATCAGTCCTCTGTTCCTGCGAAAGGAACCGTTACCTTGACTACCCCCTTCCTCCTTGTTGGCCGGCATGAAATTGACGCCCATGTGGGCTTTCCTAAAGAGGTGAAGGAGTCCAATGAAGAGAATAACAGATTGAAAAAAATACTGGAGGGACCTCCTTTTGGACCGGACATCGTCGTGAAGCATTTGGAATTGACGGAGGATTTAGAACTCATGATCATCCTTTCCAACGCCGGTGAAGCCGATCTCCGGAAGGGGGTCATCTTTCAAATCCAGGTGTTTGTGAACGACCAAAAAATGTCGGAATTTGATCATTTCATTTCGGAGGCGTTAAAGGCCAATTTTAAGAATCGTTACATCTTTACCCCTCCTTATAAGGTAGGTATTGCCGGGATTTCGACGGTGAAGGTTTCTATCTCTCCGGAGTTGCCCTCCGATGATATCCGGTCGGAAAATAATGTCTTCGAAAGGACATTTGTTATTTTCCCGTTCAAGATCGAGCCTCAGAAAAGAGAGGAGTTCCCTTTTTCTTTTTCCGCCCCGCGACCCCAGAGTGAAGGTCAAGCAGAAAAGGTGACGATAGAGGCGAGGTGGGAGGGGCGCGGTTCCTCCCTCACGCTTTCTTTCAAAAAATCAGGAAGCATCGATGGAATTTCCACCCTCTCAGGGAAGAGCCCCCTCAAAGTAGAATTTCCCATCCCTCTTGAAGAAGTTCAGAAAGAGAGTGTATGGAGTATCTTTATGACGAACCTCGCGGAGAAGAAGGTAGAAGGGCATCTCATCATTCAACATCCGTGATAAAGAGGACGGTGCTTAAGAAGGAGTAAGCATGCAAGGGGTCTATTTGCTTTCAGTTCTAATCGTTGCGGTGGTCGTGGCTCTCTTTTCCATGATGGAACTGAGGTGGAGGAAGAGGCTCGAGGAGATCAAGACAGCCTCATCCTCTCAACCGATGTGGGCTCTGATGCAACAGCAGATGGAACAATTAAGAGGGCAGATGGGCGATGGACTCAATAAGAATATTTCTCTCCTCACCGAGCAGTTGAGAGCGATCAATGAACAGGTGAATCAACAACTTCATCTTGTGAACCAACAACTTCAGAACTCCAGCGGGCAGATTGGTCAACGACTGGATAGCGCGAGAGAAGTGATTAGCAAGGTGAGTGAAAAGCTCGGAGAGCTCTCCAAGACCAGTGAACAAATCCATGAGGTGGGAAAAAACATTGCCACCCTTCAGGAGATCCTTCGGCCTCCTAAATTAAGGGGAGGATTGGGCGAACAATTTTTGGGAGAATTGTTATCCCAGATTCT
>CAZEKS010000696.1:0-1565 GCA_964512795.1 uncultured Syntrophaceae bacterium | reverse complement strand
ATATTTTCCGGCAAAAGCATTGCCGAAAGCATCTTCCAGAAGGCTGCTGGAGCGCACAATAATCGGTGATTGTCCATAATACTCCAGCATTAATTGAAAACGTTCCCGGACTTCTTCAGGGAAAACACCTTTCAACATTTTGCCTCTTAACTCCAGGGCGCTCTCAAAATAACTTTCTTTTGTTTTATGGGACATTAGAGCTTTCCACCAGCCGTTTTGAACTATATAGGAGTAAAAGATATCGGAACCGATATAAAACGAATCATGTAATTCCAGGTGTTCTGACCATTTCAAAGAATCATCTTTTCGCAAAATGTTGCGAGCCAAAAGCATCCCAACTGCTTTACCGCCGATGAAACCAGTTCCAATTAGCCGTTCTTTAATTTCAATAAGATCTTCCAATGTAAAATATTCTTTTACCAGCTCAATTATTCTCTTTTCTCTTCCGATTAACATACGGGCAAGCTGTTCTACCATTTTTTGTTTTTCTTTTAAGTCCTTTGGATTTTCCAGCATATCCTTTGCCTGCATGAATATGCGATCCCAATAGTCCAGATTTCTCTCGGCGCTGCTGGCGTTTGTTTGAGTCAGATAGGAAAATAAATTCGAGGCATCGGCACTATTCATAATTGGAACGAATTCATCGTTTTCGATAATATGCGGAAGAAACATCGTCGGTGAATAGCGTTGCCACGCTTTAATAGGGTGGACACAAAGTTTACCCTGATAGTTATAAACGTCTAACAGTACTTGGGTAGTTTCTCTAATGCGGGCAATGGTTTTAAAAGAATGCCGGTTCCGGAGGATAGAAAAGTAGGCGACAGTATTCAATTCAAAAAGATAAGGACAGGTAATCACAAAGAAGTTGCCGATTATCAGGTCAGTCGCCCAGGTCAGAAGCAGATCCGATAGGCAATCAAATACATAAAAAACATCGCGTCCTTCCTGCTGGATGATATTATGAACCTGCGTAGAGAAAGATTCAAAGCCGATGTCGGCGTTAAGTTTGTAAATAGCCACTTTCCCGGTTGGCTCTAAAATCGGTTGGTGTTTAGCAAAGCGCATATAAACAATGCGCCGTCCTTTTTCTAAAGCGGAGTTTACATAAGGATTTACAAATGTTTTGTAGTCTTCAATATTTTCAACCTGAAAAACAATATTATCACCCATTTGCAGGTAATTAAGAATTTTATCCAATCCTTTAATGCCTGTACTAATGCTGGATATCGGAATCATTAAAGCACCTTCAATATAAAGATTATAACAATTTTCATGATTATTACTATAATGAAAATTCCCGATAATGAAAATATCTATTTTTCATTGCATATCTTACAGAAGAATTGAGAAAGAAAAAACACCGTGATCTTACATGCGTTCTTTAAAATGAATAGTTATGATATAAACCCAAATTATGCAATAGAAATATCCTCACCACTTCGAAACACTGTAAACTCCTTTTCCTAAGGAACTTACAGAATACAATCTCTAATGCTATGCATTAGAAAATGGATTTCTTAGATATCTCATAAACAGATTGATTGTGATGAGTTATTCAAACTGTA
>CAZEKS010000695.1:0-1567 GCA_964512795.1 uncultured Syntrophaceae bacterium | reverse complement strand
AAGGACTGAAAGAACGTTACATGTCACCAAGGCCCACCTGGCCTCCACGCAAATAAGGTTTGCCCTTTCTTTTGTCGGTTGGAGACATGAGATATGAAACTAAAGACAGTTCTTTTTATTACATCTTTTACCCCGGTTATCGTTTTTAAAATAATAGCACGAATCGGCGAAGCCACTTTAACTCAGGCGAAAGTTGCTACGGCTGTGGGTCTGATCCTTGCAGGGATTCAGTTTTTCCTTTCGAAGAAATTTCTTAAGCATACGACTTATCTGGAGAAAGCCTTTCTCGGATTTCTTGGGGTCGGGACGGCATGGGTCTTTTTGACCCCTGCTCAAGCCTCTTCCCTATTTGTTGATCATTCGACAGCACTTCTCTATTTTGTCCTTTTCTTGACGACCCTGATTCCTCAACTTTTCGGATATGATCCCTTCACTTACGCCATCGCCAAGCAAATGGCTCCGGAGAGGGTCTGGAATACCCCTCAATTCCGAACGATCAATCTTCATCTCACCTATTTTTGGAGTTGCATTTTTTTCGTCGCATTCCTGTCGTGCTGGATAGGTCATGGAAGGCCCTTATTTTCCATCATCCTGCCGTTGATCATTATTTTAGGGATTGGCCTTCCAGTTGTCAGGCTTTACCCAAATTATTATTTAAAGAGACAGTTCACCTCTAAACCTATTGACTCCTCTCTTTTTCCAGATACAGCCAAAGAGCTCGTCTCGCGGATGCCCCTGGGTTTTAACTCTGCCGCTGCTGGGGGTCTCAAGGCGGAGATCCAGTTTGACCTTTCTGGTGAGGGGGGAGGAGAAATGGTGCTATCCATTTCAGAAGGGCGATGTACAGCCCGAGAAGGGAAGTCGCTTTCTCCAAACCTAACGATTGCCTCTCCAGCCGATATCTGGCTGAAGATCGCACGTCGAGAGATCAATCCAGCACAAGCTCTGATGGATGGACTTTACGAAGCAAAGGGAGATATGAATTTACTCATGAAAATGGGAGAGCTCTTTCGTCCTCCTACGGAGGCAAAAGGAGAATACCCGAGCGAGAAAGGAGAGAAAAAGATGATAAAGATCTTAGCCGTGCAAGGAAGCCCTCGGCCAAAGGAAAGTAATACCGAAATCCTTCTTCAGGAATTCCTGAAAGGTGCCCAGAGTCAAGGGGCTGAAACTGAAACGATCTACCTAAAGGAGAAAGATATTCATTCATGCATCGGATGTTACACGTGCTGGACAAAAACTCCTGGGGTATGTGTATTCAAGGACGACATGCCGGAGCTGTTAGAGAAGGTTCGTCATTGCGACATGATCGTTTATGCGACACCTCTCTATATTTTCAATATGACCTCACTCTTGAAGAAGTTTCAGGAAAGGCTCCTTCCCCTTCTTGATCCCCACCTGATCAAGAAGGGAGAGACTTATGGTCATCCTACGAGATATGAAAGGAATCTAAAGATGGTTCTTATCTCTAACTGTGGATTCCCTGAAGTTTCTCACTTTGATGGCCTCCGTCATGTCTTCCGCCATTTAGAACGAAGTGGGCAAGTGCCGATCATTGGGGAACTCC
>CAZEKS010000694.1:0-1574 GCA_964512795.1 uncultured Syntrophaceae bacterium | reverse complement strand
TATCTTCCTTCTTTGCTCGGCTCAGAGCCTCTTCTCCCCACGGATACCAATCCACGGGATTATGGGCATGCTGCAAAAGATAAGGGCTATCCTCATGAATCAGCCGATTCGTATGTTTGTGCTCCATGTTAAGCCCCTTCGGGGTATTTATAACCATTGGAGCGGAGAATGACAAGAAAAATCGACTTGACTTTTAGGAGAGAATTGGTGGCATGACTACCTAAGAAAAAGCATCTCGAAGACGGAGAAAAGGGAATAGAATCTAAGAATATTCTGACTTATGTTCTAATATCATTAATTTCTTTTATACACTGCCGTCAACTGAGATCGGGAAATGATGTGACCCTCCATCGCTTTTTCCAGATCTTTTTTAGTTAGATTGAAATTCAGATTGAGAAGAGTATCCAGAGCATAGATTTTAAAAACATACTTGTGAGTCCGTCTGGGCGGGCAAGGTCCCCCATAATTCCGTTTCTTAAAATCATTCAGCCCCTGCACGGCCCCTTCTGAGACAGAATTTTCCTTAATCTCTTTTACATTTGGATCAATGTTCCACAAAATCCAGTGAACATAGGACCCTCTGGGTGCATCGATATCATCAAAGACCAGGGCCAATGATTTTGAATTCGATGGAACATTTTCAATCTTAAGGGGCGGATTAACATTGGCTCCATCGCAAGTATACTTCTTCGGGATTTCTCCACCATTTTCAAAGGCAGGACTGGATATCTTCAATCCCTCTATCTTCATTCCGCTTTGGCCCATGGCATAGGAAAAAAAGAAATACCTGTAAAAAAACCCCAATATAGATTAGTAGGCGCTTCATACTCCCTCCAAAAATAAATGGGTTCAGAATCATAACACATTTCTCTGAACCCGTTAAATTAAAAAATAACCTCCTGGGTAATGCCTCGGTTATGGGTAATGATTGGTTATGGAGTTATTCTTTTTTTTCGTAGCGTTCCGGTATTTACCGGAACGGACTCCGCCCTCAATAAATGAGGGCGCTACAATTTTTATAAAAATTCCTCCCGTAACTGAAGGATGAACCTCCCAGTCTTTTTATGGGAACCCCTCGGCCTATGTATCCCTCCAAACTATTGGACCCATCGTTTGTCAAACAAACTTGGGTCTCTTGTTCGATTCGAGGATCTTTTTTCTGATGCGCACGGAGAATGGGGCCACCTCAACCAGCTCATCTTCTTTGATAAACTCGATGGCTTGCTCAAGGCTTAGAATCTTAGGTGGAATGAGCTGCAAGGCTTCGTCCGACCCAGCTGCCCTTATATTGGTGAGTTTCTTCTCCTTGGTCGCATTGACATCAAGATCATTGTCTCTTGAGTTTTCACCAATCACCATCCCTTCGTAGACAGGTGTGTTCTCCTTTACAAAGAGTGTCCCTCGGGGCTGGAGGTGATAAAGCGCGTACGTGGTCGTCTTTCCTGGCCGGTCCGCAACAAGGGTTCCGGTAGAGCGTTTTGTAATAGGGCCATGCCACGGCTCATAACCATCGAAAATGTGGTTGAAGAGCCCTGTCCCTCTGGTATCGGTGAGAAACTGAGAGCGAAAGCCAA
>CAZEKS010000693.1:0-1582 GCA_964512795.1 uncultured Syntrophaceae bacterium | reverse complement strand
TACGCGTCCATTTTTGTAAACAAAGAAAACGAACTTTTCAATTTCACTCAAGAAACAACAGTCTACAGAGGTGTGAAATTCGTTAACATGTCCATAACAGTGGAAAGCACTGTTGAAGGAGTTTCCATAAACTGGGTTCGTTTAATTCTAAATATGAAAGGCACGATGATACAGAGAGAAAACACAGTGGCCTTGATAGATAAAAACATGAAAGTGTACGGCCAACTGATATTCACTGAAAAACAACCCAACACGTACCTAATCACTTCCGAAAATCCCAGCGGTTTATTACTGGATTACAACTTGGAAGGCAAGCCCAGCGGGGAGATAACATTCTTCGTTGGCACTTATCAAGTTGAAGAAACCACAGCAAGCAACATCAATAAAATATTAGTCGACAACCTCTATTCTTACCTAAAAAAAGTTGCAGATCTGCCTCTCGACGTTTTTGATTACCAAAAAGCCATAAAGGACAAGGAAATCTCTTACATCGTCTGCCGAGATTCTGATGTAATTCCCAAATTTGCAAACGATCCCACATTTAACCTTGTGTTTATTAACGATGAGGTGGCAATATTTATGGTGAAAAGAAGCTTCAATCAGCTAGGGAGACCGCCAGCCTCTTGATAAATATACGCTCCAAGGCAAAAACTTTAGAAATCATTTTTGCAGTAGTTTTTTCAATACTGATAGTGACATTTTTTTATGCTCTTCTATCAATGAACGACCTAGTTTTAGGAAATGACCCTGCTGTCCACCTATCACTGGCGCAAATGTATTTGGCGAGTGGAAGAATCCCGCTGGGCGATATCGCGTGGTATCCCCCGCTGTACCATATTTTGCTTGCAACACTCATCGCGTTCACAGGCGCAACGAACATCGAACAGTTATTGTTTCTAATGAAAACATTGACCGCGTTAATCGATTGGTTGCTGATATTCTCCGTTTATTTGATGGGCGCCAAATTTTTCGGCAAAAAATACGGCGTTCTCGCTTCCGCGTTAATGCTGCTTAGTTTTCCGTTATATGAGATTAATTTATGGGGGGGTTACACGGCAATGCTTAGCTTAGCGTTCATGTGTTTGTTGTTTTTGTATTTGCCTTTGGCGATGAAGGAGTTGAAGTATGTTTTGGTTACTTTTGTGGCAGCATTTTCCTTGGTTTTATCTCATCAGTTCGCTACCTTTTTAGCAATTATCATTCTGCCACCGTTTATCCTTGTGATGCTCATAAAATCTAGAGGCAAATATCTCAAGGTGTGGATTGCCGCAATTCTAGGCGGAGGAATCGCGTTCTTCCTCTATTATCTCCCACCCATAATAGCTCACAGCGATGTTTTAATTTCGCACGTTTTCTTTCAGCAGAAGACAATGCTATTTCAGATACCAGCAATTACCTTTAATGGTTTCATGATGAATTTTGGTTTCATTTTCTTTTTTGCTTTCGCAGGCATTTTATTAGCCTTTTTTAAATTGCGAGAAAACAAGAATCTGAGTTTCTATCTGCTTTTGTCCTTGAGTTTTTTTGTTCCTTTGGTTTTATCGCAGTCCTATCTTTTTGGCTTGTATTTGCCCTATCAATG
>CAZEKS010000692.1:0-1587 GCA_964512795.1 uncultured Syntrophaceae bacterium | reverse complement strand
CAACTACCATGATGTGTTCAGCCCTCTCCTTCTCATCAGCTAATAAATCCTTCTCCATCTCCAGATCTTCTTCTGGCGTTTTTCCCCTCGGTCGAGTGCCGGCGAGGGGCCGGAGTTCAATCTGTCTCCCTTCCAAACGGACCATCACCTCGGGTGAAGCCCCAAGAATCACGGTATCCTCGATCTTCAAGTAAAAGAGATAGGGAGAGGGATTGATGCTTCGCAAGGCACGATAGATATCAAAAGGTTCACAATGAAGATCAGAGGAAAACCGCTGGGAGAGGACGACTTGAATGACGTCGCCCCTTTGAATGTACTCTTTTGCCCTTTCAACCGCTTTTATAAAATCTTCTCTGCTGAAGTTTGAGCACAGAGGAGATGGAGAGAGAGATCCTTCCGGGGGAAAAGGAAAGGTTGGACGGTGAAGCTGGACAATAATCCTTTTGATTCTTTCTTGAGCTTCTTCATAAGCTTCTTTGAGAGGACGTTGGCCGTCTAAGAATACATTAGAGATCACCTTTAGCTTCTGCTTGACGTTGTCAAAGACGAGCAGGGTATCGGCGATCATGAAATAGCAGTCATAAAGTTCTATGTCCTGGGGAAGCCTCGCTGGAATCCTTTCAAAAGACCTGACCAGGTCATAATTGACATAACCAACAGCTCCCCCGGAAAATCGTGGAAGGGCATTGTGGAGAACAGGATGGTACATCTCCAGGAAATCTTCCAGAGCTCGGAGCGGATCCTTTTCCCGTCCCTTTCTGATAATCTTCCCATTCTTAAGGATTTCAAATTCCTCACCTTTGGTCCGGAAAAGGTGTGAAGGGCCCGATCCCAAGAAGCTGTAGCGTCCCCATTTCTCACCTCCCTCTGCGCTTTCGAGAAGGAAAGAAAACTTTCCGTCGTCGATCTTCCGGAAGGCGGAGAGGGGAGTCTCCCAGTCGAAATGGACTTCCTCGAATATGGGAATGAGATTGCCCCGGGTAGCCAATTGTTTAAAATCGGATAAAGATGGAACGATCATTTTTCTAACCTCCTGGTTTTTAGACAACTATAGAAATAAAAAGGCCGTGGAGTCACGAAGACTACCCACGGCCCTGGTATGAAAGCGTCTGTTTAAATCCAGACGCTGGCGCTCAGCAATGGGCACTCTTCTCCTATATGAACACACCACCACCAACGCCTTTTCGCCGACTTACCTAAGCCGTTCGCCATCGATAAAGTTTCCTGTGTTGATTTCTTCATCCACACTTCCCTACTCCTCACCTATCCAATCAGCACTACTATGAACTCCTGGGATAGGAGCCCAAGAGCTTCACAAAAAAAACATGTTCCTTCACTTTATCCAAGGCTTCAGCGATGTGTGAATCGGTGGCATGGCCTTCAAAATCGATGAAGAAAATGTATTCCCAGGGCTTCCCTTTCATGGGACGGGATTCGATCTTGGTCAGATTGATCCCCTTTTCATAAAAGATCTGAAGAACCCGAAATAGCGTTCCCGGGGCATGAGAGATTGAGAAAAGAATCGAGGTCTTATCCCTCCCTGTCCTCTCCGCGCCTTGCCGCCCAAGGACTAAGAAGCGCGTATAG
>CAZEKS010000691.1:0-1588 GCA_964512795.1 uncultured Syntrophaceae bacterium | reverse complement strand
TCGGGCAATTAAGCCACCAGAAGAAAAGGAAGCGGAAAATCAGAAATAAGGTATGAAAGCATAAAATTTATGTTTTCTTTCCCATTTATTGATTGAGAACTACATAACAAATCTCCAAGGTTTCGTCATTCCCGCCCCGTATCCAGTACGGGGTAAACTCCAGCGGGAATCCAGAAAAGCTGCATCTACTGGATTCCTGCATGGGCAGGAATGACAAGATTACTATAAATACAGGACACTAATATCACAGGTATTAATAGTTGGTGAAAAGGGTTTAATGATCCGAGAGTGAAATGCGTTGACTCCTTTCTGAAAGGTGAAATCAAGAATTGACAGGCTTCTGTAAAAAGTGTAAATTTTATGAAACAAATAAATGGCAGATTATAAGCAACCTTACAGACACTCTTTTTGGAAGTAATTTTTTTCAATAAACCTATTCAGTCAAGAAAGGAGGAACAAAGATGGCGGTATTTAATTCAGTGAAGGAGATCTTCGCGGGGATGCCCGGAGTCTTTAAACGGGATGCTGCCGCCGGACTGAACGTTGTGATCCAGTATAACATCGAAGGCGCTGAAGGCGGAGACTGGTATGCGGTCATCAAAGATCAGACTTGCACTGTATCCGAGGGCGTGCATTCCAGCCCGACTCTTACGATGAAAATGGCAGACAAGGACTGGATTGCCATGTGCAAAGGTGAACTCAACGGCATGACCGCTTTCATGACTGGCAAGCTCAAGGCCACGGGTGACCTTATGTTGGCCCAGCGCCTGCCAATGCTATTCCCGCTCGGTTAAGCCCCAGAAGGCCCAAAACAGGAATAGTTAGGTGAGGATCTTGCCTCCCTTTGCTTCCCGTCAGGAGCAGGATATCATCAAGGGGTTGGTCTACATACAATCCCAAAATACTGACAAGGAGTAACTTATGTCACTTTCAAGAGAAGAGATTAAGAATGCTATGAAAGAATGGAATCTTGCCTGGGACAACCATGATCTCGAAGGAGTTATGAAACTCTTTCATGATGAAGTACTGTTTGAAAACTGGACCGGTGGAAAAGCCGTGGGAAAGGAAGCTCTCAGGAAGGCATGGACACCGTGGTTTGCAAATCACGGAGGGTTTCGATTTACAGAGGAAGAAACTTTTATTGATGAAAAGGATCAAAAAGTTCTTTATCGATGGCAGCTTGAATGGCCTTCGCTTGAAAAAGGCTATGAGGGAAAACCTGAAAAACGACGGGGTGTCGATGTTCTTCATTTTCAAGATGGAAAGATTATAAAAAAACTAACATATTCAAAAACAACCATTGAAATAGACAGAGAGAGGTTTCCTCTTCACATTTAAACAAAAAACAAATTACCGCTCCTTCATCCCCCAACCCTAGTAGGCAATCGCTGGGCGCTGGAAACTTGGCTTGTTCGAGAATAATGAATTAGCGAAGGGGTCTACACTGTCTTTGCCTCACGGCTGAGTTTCTTTCGCCTTGCGATTCTCTTCCTCTCGCAGTGCACGCCGGAGAATTTTGCCGATCATGCTTTTGGGCAATTCCGTGCGGAACTCGACCTCGGACGGAACCTTGTACGGCGTGAGCCGT
>CAZEKS010000690.1:0-1590 GCA_964512795.1 uncultured Syntrophaceae bacterium | reverse complement strand
GAGATGATCGTGGGCAACATGGGGACCCCGAAGAAGATGGACTACACGATCATGGGTCCGCCGGTGAACCTGGCCTCCCGCCTGGAAGGGGTGAACAAGCAGTACGGCACCTGGATCCTGGCCAGCGAAGCCACGCGCCAGGAAACCGGCGATGCCTTCGCCTGGCGGCAGATGGACCGCGTGCGCGTGGTGGGCATCAGCCAGCCCGTGCGTCTGTTCGAGCTGCTGGAGGAGAAGTCCGCGCTGGACGCCGTGACCCGCCAGGCGGTCGAGATCTTCCACCAGGCCCAGGCCCTGTTCGAATCCCGGGAGTGGGACAAGGCCGCGGGGCTGTTCGAGGAGGTGCAGCGCCTGCTTCCCGGCGACGGCCCGGCCGAGACCTTTCTCAAGCGCTGCCGCGAGTTCAAGAAGAAGCCGCCCGCGGAAAACTGGGACGGGGTGTTCAGCCTTGCGGTGAAGTGAGCGCGGGAGCGCTATATCCAGCTACTTAGAAGGGAGAGGGCCTCTTTCTTGAATGTGTCGAACCGGGGGATGAGGTTCGCAATAATGTCTTGTGTGCTGAACAGCCGCGTGTCGTACCTGGCGGTCTCGCTTTTGTCTTTGAGGTAGCTGAAGCTGGCATAGCTTTCACGCGAAAAATAGTTCGCCACATAGCTCTGCCTCTCGCCATGGGACGATGGGTGTTTTTCCATTGGATTCGCGGCCAGATATGCCTCCAGGTAATGAAGCGCTGCATAGAAATAGGCTGTGACGACCCAATCCAGGAACTCCGCGCTCAATCCTCGGACTACCGCTGCAAATCTCTCATTGTGCTCGGCTTTTTCGATGTGAGCACTGGCCTCCGGCATTCCGATCCGTCCTAACCGCCGAACAACGGCAAGCAGTCGGAAAGCGCGCGTTCCTCAGACACGTGGAAATTGAAACGGAACGCTGAGGATTCTGAAAGATAAATATCGTACTGAGCGTTGTAGATCTTCTCTCTGATTTCCCAGTCGTCCTTTTCTATCACTATCCAAACATGGATCACATATTCTTCGTGGGTAAGACACACTCTCTTGATGCCCTTGATGCCCCGCAAGTGCTTTCTCAGTATTGCGAAGGGTTCGACGTAGGATACGAACGAATATTCCGTTTCTTGGCCTTCGTATGCAATGGATTCCCCCGTGGCCAATTCTGCAGCTTCAGATTCCGTAAAATGCTTGATGGTGATGTTCGCGACCGTCGCCGAAATGCGCGGAGGCAGAGGACTGATGATTGGTTTATCCTTCGTTGTCGTTGACATCCCGTTTCTTAGCTCATGGCCGTCTGAGACTGCGGTACGACCTCCAGCAGTCTCGATCCTACCTGGACACCCCCAATATTGAAAGTAAGCGCATAGGTTCCCGGGCTTGGGAAGATGGCCCGTTGAATCGGGAAAATGAACTCATTGACCTTGTTCCTGTCTTCTGCCTTCATCTTTCCGTTGATGCCCAGGATTACCTGACTTTCCTTCTCCAAAACAAGGTTGATAGAAAAAGAGTGCTCTCCCTCGATGTTCGTTGCTGCCGCATAGATGAACCAAGGCGGAAATACCGCTGGGAACTTCTCCGA
>CAZEKS010000689.1:0-1591 GCA_964512795.1 uncultured Syntrophaceae bacterium | reverse complement strand
CAGCCAGCTCATAAACATCGGCATATTTTATATGGCGTTCATCCGGCCGAGGATGGACCGTTATGCCATACGCACCGGCTTTGATTACGGTTTTTGCCGCTTCCGTAACGCTCGGTATCCCGATATCCCGCTGGTTTCTCAGCAGGGCTATTTTATTCAAATTGACGCTTAGTTTTGTCATACCACAGGCAAATTATAACCCCATACCATCCCCCGGCAAGAAAATAAAAACCTTCATACTCAACCGTGGTACGAGTTGCTATTGTTTTTCTCTCAAAAAAAAGTTGTGAGCCTCAGAAGTCCTCGATAATGTTATTATAGCCTCCCAAAACCGAGGCGGCGTTTCGTAACACAACAATCGCCAGATATAACAATATGCCGAGATACACCAGCCTAGGCAGCCAGAATATAAATTCATTAAACCACCTCTGCGATGACTCGAGGTACATATCCGCAAGTTTTCGCGAGGTTTTGTCAAGCTCGCCCGATTCCTCGCCAATCTCCCACAAATTCCGAATCTCCACGGGTACAGACCTCGAAAAACCTTTGTGCATTGCTTCGCCGGCACGAACACTTACAGCAGTGCCTTCCAATCGCATCGTCACAGCAGCATTGCCCGTCATATTAACGGCGGTCGAGGCCGCATCAACAACCGGGATACCGGAACTGTACAACATACAGAAAGACCTGCAGAACCGCGCATAAGCCATATCCCGTATCGCCCTGCCCAATACGGGTATCTGCAGCAATAAAAAGTCAAAAACCTTTCGAGTAATTCCTTTTGTGGGAAGCAGCTTCAACAGCCAGAAAAGGACAAAGACAATTCCCCACAAAAACATCAGCGTCATCAGGATATTGCTAAAATAGGTATTCCAGCTAATATGACCCAGAATCGCAAAGGGTAACGGCCCAAGAAAAAAGCCGATATGCAAAATAAAAAGAGGAAACGCCAGTCCCGAAAGCAGCATACGAACCATTCCCACGCGAAAGTCATACCACTGCTCGAGCATTTTCATCGCCTCTGCGAGATTACCTGACCGCTCCGCCGCTCGGCAAATCGCTATATCAAAAGGGGCAAAGACGTTTTTGTGTTCCGCCATAGCCTCGTGGAGCTGCGAACCTCTGTTGACGTCACGGGCTATCGCCAAAAATACTTTTTTCAGTCGTCCTCGCCAGCCATTGGCTATAATGTCCAGAGAGCGCATCACGGGCATACCCGCGCCGAGAAGCGTTGCAAGCTGACCATATACACTCGCCAGTTTAGCCTTCAGCATCTTTAACCCGTGATAATATTATCCTTTGAGCAGATTGGCACAAGTCAGTTGCCAAAACCATTCGATTTTTATAACATACCTCCCAATGGAATTAAATGACAAAATCGCTATAATTACCGGCTCGACCGGCACATTAGGCCCAGCCAATTTTCTTGCTAAATCTGTTTTTTCCGGTTATAAAGTTGGTTATTGATAATTGATAATTAAGTCGTTTAACCAAATTACCGGTTACCAGTTACCAGTTACCAGTTACCAGAGTTACTATGAAGCTGAGTTGGGCCAGTTGGATTACGATTATTCGGATACTGCTGATAATT
>CAZEKS010000688.1:0-1591 GCA_964512795.1 uncultured Syntrophaceae bacterium | reverse complement strand
TGCGCTCCTCAGGCACATGGCCTATGCCCTTGCTGGCCACCACCCGGGCGGAGGCTTTGGTGATGTCGGCGCCGGCGAGGCGCACCGCGCCGGAAGAGGCCCTGCGCAGTCCGGTGATCGCCTCCACCAGCTCCCGCTGGCCGTTTCCCGAGACCCCGGCGATTCCCAGGATTTCGTGGCGGTGGACGCGGAAGGATACCCCGCGCACCGCGGCCTCCTTGCGGTCCCCGGGCACGGTCAGGTCCTCCACCTCCAGCACCGTCGGTCCGGGCTCCAGCGCTTGGCGCGACAGGTTGAAGATGATCTCCCGGCCCACCATCAGGCGGGCCAGCTCCCGTTTGTCCACTTCCCGGGCGGCGGCCTCCCCGGCCACCGCTCCGCGGCGCAGCACCACCACCCGGTCGCAGATGGAGAGGCTCTCCTCCAGCTTGTGGCTGATGAAAATGACCGAATGGCCCTCGCCGGTCATGCGCCGCAGCACGGCGAACAGCTCCTTGGCCTCCTTGGGGGTGAGCACCGAGGTGGGCTCGTCCAGGATGAGCAGGTCCGCGCCGGCCAGGAGGGCCTTGAGGATCTCCACCCGCTGCTGCTCGCCGGCGGAAAGCTGCCAGATGCGGGCCCGCGGGTTCACCGCCAGGCCGTAGCGGCGGCTGAACTCCTGCATCCGCCGCGCCACCTCGCGGGCGGGGAACAGGAAGGGGGCCTCGGGGAAGCCCAGGGCCACGTTCTCCGCGGCCGAATGGTTCTGCACGAGCATGAAGTGCTGGTGCACCATGCCGATGCCCCGGGCGATGGCGTCGCGGGGGGAGTGGAAGCGCGCGGGCTGGCCGTTGATGCGGATCTCCCCCTGGTCGGCCTGGACCAGGCCGTAGAGGATCTTCATCAGCGTGGTCTTGCCGGCGCCGTTTTCCCCCAGCAGGCCCAGCACCTCGCCGCTTTCCAGGTGCAGGGAGATCCCCCGGTTGGCCTGGACCGCGCCGAAGGCCTTGCCGATGCCGGACATCTCCAGCGTCTGTATTTTCATTTAATAAGAAGAGCCTGCGCGGGCAGGCTCTTCTGGAACGCTTCTCAGGCGCGGCTCACTTGGGCAGCTCGCCCGTGATGTTGTCAACGTAATAGGCCATGGCCGGTCCCATGATCTCGTCCTTGGTGGCGATGCGCCCGGCCGGGATCTGCACCTTGCCCTTGTTGTCGCTGATGGGGCCGGTGAAAGGATCGAAGGTTTCGCGGCCCTTCATCATCTGGTCGTAGCGCTTCAGCACCAGGTCGTAGACGCTGATGGAGCCCAGGTCCTTGGTGCTGACCTTCTTGGCCTTCAGGGCGGCCACGAACTTCGGGTTGACCGGCACGCCGGGGGAGCCGCCCAGCTTGGCCGCTCCTTCCTTGGCCAGCCACCACATGTCGTCCGGGGTCCAGGTCTTGTTGACCATGTCCTGGAACATCTTCTCGTACATCACGCCCCAGTCCACCAGCTGGCCGGAAACGCAGGAGTCCGGTCCGAACTGCTGCATGGGGCTGTAGTGCCCGAAGGTGAAGACCGGCTTGCCGGCCTTGGTGTGCTCCTGCCCGACCTCCACCACGCTGGCGGAGT
>CAZEKS010000687.1:0-1591 GCA_964512795.1 uncultured Syntrophaceae bacterium | reverse complement strand
TATTTTGAGGTTGACCTTGCTGGTAATTTTACCTTTGTTAATGATGCGGAGTGCCGAAATCTCGGATATCCCAAAGAGGAATTGATCGGGATGAACAACCGGCAGTATACAGGCGAAAAAAGCGCTAAAAAAATGTACGACCTCTTCAATGAAGTCTACAGAACAGGGAGATCGGCTAAGGGGTATGATTGGGAATTTATCAAGAGAGACGGGACGAAAACGTTTAGTGAGATTTCGGTCTCTCTTTTAAGGGATTCAGAAGGCAAACAGATCGGATTCCGGGGTATTTCTCGGGACGTTACCGAGCACAAGCGGATGGAAGAGCAGTTGCTCCAGGCTGAGAAGCTCCGGGCGGTAGGAGAGATGGCCAGTGGGGTTGCCCATGATTTCAACAACGCCTTAGCAGCCATCCTCGGAAATACTCAACTCCTCCTTTATACCGCTCACGACGAGGAGTTAAAGGAGACGTTGAAGATCATCGAAAAAGTGGCCAAGGATAGCGGCCAGACGATTCGAAGACTTCAGGACTTTACGAGGAAACGGGTTGATCAGGAACTTTTTAAGGTCGATGTCAACGCCCTCATTAAGGATTCAATGGAGATAACCAAACCGAAATGGAAAGACGAGCCCCAAAGCAAAGGCCTCCGTATTGAAATGGTTTCAAATCTTGAAGAGATTCCTACCGTGTCAGGGAATGCCTCTGAGTTGAGGGAAGTCATTACCAATATGATCTTCAATGCGATTGAGGCGATGCCCGAAGGGGGTAAGATCGAAATTCATACTTTTAAAAAGAGAAGGGATGTCTTTATCCAGATTTCAGACTCAGGAATTGGGATCGTAGAAGAGGCGGAAAAGAAGATTTTTGAACCCTTTTTTACAACGAAACCATTCACCAATACAGGGTTGGGATTAAGCATGTCTTATGGGATCATCAAAAGGTTTGGGGGAGAGATCGGAGTTGAAAGCAAAGTTGGACAGGGAACGACCTTTACAATCATTTTGCCCATTGGAGGGGAGGAAAAAGAAGAAGCCGTCTCTCCGCAAACTATCAAAAAGGGAAGGGAAGCTCGAATCCTGGTGATCGATGACGATGAGTTTGTCCGAAGTGTCCTTTCTCGGACTCTCGCCCAAGCCAACCATCAGGTGACCCTGGCAGAGAATGGAGAAAAGGGCGTCCAGGTCTTTAAAGAGGGAAAATTTGATATCGTTCTGACCGATTTGGGAATGCCCGGGATGTCAGGTTGGGAGGTATGCAGGATCATTAAAGAGATAAGCCCTTACACACCCGTAGGAATGATTACAGGGTGGGGGGGGGAGAAGATGAAAAACGAGGCGGAAGAGTATGGTCTTGATTTTTTTATCTCCAAACCTTTCGATTTCAACCAGATTTTAAATATGGTCTCTGAGACCATAGCATCCAAAGAGGAATGATTTTTATCTCGACTCGTTCGGCGGTGTTTCCGCTTTTTCTGCTTTCCTTAGATCCCTCATTTGATCTTCCTCATTGGTACAAAACCTTAATCCATCAGTTAATAATCAGTCCATAATTGTATGGACGTTGAAGACCAAATCCCTCCTACCCTCCCTTTAC
>CAZEKS010000686.1:0-1592 GCA_964512795.1 uncultured Syntrophaceae bacterium | reverse complement strand
TTACATGCTCCTTTTTAGACCGCTGCCCTAAAAGCCCTCCATGGACTTTTGGATGAAGGGTTTTTACCCGTCCATCCAACATCTCCGGGAATCCCGTGTAATCAGAGATATCCATGACAGAGACGCCCTGCTCCCTCAGCGTCTTTGCTGTCCCTCCGGTTGAGAGGATCTCAACACCCATCTGTGCTAAACCCTTGGCGAACGAAACCACGCCCGCCTTATCTGAAACACTGACAATTGCCCTCCTGATCTTACCCATAGCTCCTCCTTCTTTTATAAGGGTTCAAGGGTTCCAGGGTCCAAGGGTTTGTGATTAAAGATTTTACTTGACCCCTTGACACCTAGACCCCTCGACTCCTTTTATTAATATCCCAGCTCTTCTCCGACCAGAATGACGAAGATATCTGTCAAGGATGGTTTTCGTTCGAGGATAACAAGCACCCTGCAGGTCCGGTCGGAAGAATTACAGTCCACACACTTCCCCACCTTAGCACAGGGGACATCTATATTGAGTCGCCTTGCATTTAGGGGGGCAGCAATATTCCTTATCCTTTTGATCCCTTCTTGAACATCTTCAACAATTTTATTATACCCGGCAACGAGGATTACCTTTCCGGGACCAAAATTGATTGCATTAACACGGTTCCCGACCCCATCGATATTGACCAGCTCTCCGTTCAGTGTTACGGCATTGGAACTGCTGAGAAAGAGATCACAAGTCATTTGGGACTTTCGTATCTCAAGTGTATTCTCTTTTGAAAGCCCGGGCTTCCAATGATCGTAGATAGTATAACCCTGCGCCTCCAATTTTTCTAAAATTCCGAGCTCTCTTATGGTCAAAGACCCACCTACTCCTATCCTCTGCTTCGGGGTGATGTGTTTCCAAATTTCCTGAACCGCCTCTTCTTTCGTCTTGGCATAAATCGCTTTAAAATTATGAGCCACCAGTTTTTCAACGGCCTTCTTCGCCTTCTCTTCAACCCACCACTGTTTGACAGGATCCATTTTCTCCTCTTAATCCTCCCAACCCCCCTTTATTAAAGGGAAGGTGTGAAAAAATTGTCCCCCTTGCAAAGGGCGGGCAAGGATGTCGGGCCGGAACGGGAAGCTAAACAAGCTTCCAAAGTTTTACAGCGGTGCCTCTTCACGTTAAGTACTGACGATGAAAAACTTTGAGACATGTTGAGTACTTACAGACTTCTGTTACCTTTACCCTCTCAAATGATCGCATTTGCAAAACTTTGGAGATATCCTTGCCCGACCGACCCCCCGAATTTTTTCACAGCTTCAGGGGGGAAGGGGGGATTACAAAATTGAAAAGTATTGCTCCAACTCATAATCGGTCACCCTTGCCCGGTAACGCTCCCACTCGATCATCTTATTCTCGATGAATTGCTGGAAGACATGGTCTCCCAGTGCCCGTTTTATCAGATCGCTCTTCTCTGTAATCTTGATGGCTTCATAGAGGTCCTCTGGCAGAGAATCGATTTTATATCTCTTCCTCTCCTCCTCACCCATCTCATAGACATTTCGCTCTACCGGATCTCTTAAGGGATATCCTTTCTCCATCCCTTCTAATCCAGCTGCCAGCA
>CAZEKS010000685.1:0-1604 GCA_964512795.1 uncultured Syntrophaceae bacterium | reverse complement strand
GGCTCCCATCCGCGCTGCGGACAGCACTGCGGACGGATTAATACCACCTACCTCATTATCGAGGGTTAAACTACCAAAGACCTGTACCTCGGGGACCATCTCACTGACCAGAAGTGCTAAAGGAACCGTATTGTATTCGCGGTTTTTGAGTACGATTGCTCTCATGCCCATGTCACGCGCTGAATAGGCTAATCGAAGGGCATTTTGACGACGTTCCTGCAGTGAATCAGGACTAAAATGAATATGCATATCAATGGAGCCAGTTATTAAACTATCTACAGCAGTCAATTTTACCTCTCCTTTGGCCACGGGCGGTTCCATATTAATACCGCCCTGCCAGCGATAGTAGGACGACCTTTTAAGTTTAGAGTTACTAGCAATGGCATCAGGAACTGGTGGACAGTAGTTAAAAAAAAATCGCGGTCGGATTTGATTATATTCTTTTCTTCAATCTTCAATCAACATCAAGAGATATAATACGGACTGTTCCTGGCTACAACTTTTTCCTCTGCCGGGCAAGCTTTTCACCGGTCTTAAAATACTGGCCTTTAACCGCCAGATTAGCTTCCTCTTCATATTCTTCAGTCCAGTACCCCAGTGAATAGCCATACCACGGTTTCCTGGGTGTAAGCCTGGGCAACCCTTCTTCCTCCCATATCTGTCGCGCTCTCTCCATGTATTCTATTTTGGGCAGCGACGTGGGAGGGTAGTGCCACTTGGTGGTGGCGTTTATCAATACAGCCGAGGTACCGCTGGGCATCGGATAAGCCTCGTGCTCATGCTCGGGTGGGGCTACAGAGTAGTCTAAAGTAGCAATCATCCCTTTAATAATTCTTATATCCCGGTCGGGTTGTACTCTGTAGCTCATAGCCCAATTCACGGAGTCTGCATCGTGAGGGTCAATATCATCATCTACCACGATAATAAATTTATTTCCGGGGGTCAGGGTTACTACTCCATTTAATACCTGCCATGCTTCACTGGGATGATTCTTTTTCATGCTGACGACGCAAAAAGGCTTGGAGCCGCAGGACTCAGGTAATGCCACATCTACTACGGGCAAACCACATTGATTTTTCAGAAAGTTGTAGATGTTAGCCTCTCCCCCTACCTGTCTCAATTTGCTACTTTCACTGGGAGGAAACTGGCTGATAAAAGCATTGTATATCGGTTTTTTACGATGAGTGATGCACTTCACGTTAAGGTATGGTCCGGTCATTACCAGGCCCATATATCCCGTCATTTCGCCGAAAGGCGCATCTCTTTCCATAGAGTCAGTAGGCATTTCTCCTTCGATTACTATTTCTGCGGTGGCAGGGACTTCTATATCGACAGTCTTACACTTAACCAGTTTAATAGGCTCTCCGACCATACCGCCGGCGATGGTAAGTTCATCAACACCATATGGATATTTAAGGGTGGCTACCAGTCCTACAGCCGGAACAGGCCCGATAGCGATGGCTACCTGAAGTGGTATTTTTTTCTGCCGGCATTTTTCCCAGTGAGTGCGCAGGTCCTGGGCTGGCTGGCACATAATTCCAGAGCGGGTAGTGCTTTTTATCATCCCGCGGTAATTGCCCACATTCCTGATTCCGGTGTCCGGG
>CAZEKS010000684.1:0-1606 GCA_964512795.1 uncultured Syntrophaceae bacterium | reverse complement strand
CCATTCTCTCTAAGAAAACTCCGCGTTCTAAAGCTTTGGAATCCGTTTGTCTGTTTCATTCTTACCTTCCGCCCATTGCGACACAATCTCTTTGGGGAGAGGGGAAGGGTGAGGGGAACTATGGAATAAGAATATGGAAAAAGAGGATGTAGGTTATTTAACTCCAACATCGATTATCGATAGCGATCATCCGAGCATTCAAGATTTTGCAGCAAAAATAGTTAATGGCATAACAGACCCCATCAAGATCGCCGTGAAGCTTTATCTTGCCGTCCGCGATGGGATCCTATATGACCCTATGCTCCTTTTTATCTCCCTGAGCATTATCGCGCAAGCTATGTGCTCAAACGTGGCAGAAGTTTCTGCATACCCAAGGCCTCCCTCCTCTGCGCCTTGGGAAGAGCCTGTAACATTCCTTCCCGTATTGGTTTTGCTGATGTCCGTAATCATCTTGCCACGAAGCAGCTTATTGAATTCATGGGGAGTGACTTTTTCGTTTACCACGGTTTTGTAGAACTTTATCTTGAGGGGAAATGGGTCAAAGCCACACCGGCTTTTAACAGCGATCTCTGCAGAAGGCATCATGTTTCACCTCTTGAATTTAACGGTCGTGAAGATTCTCTGTTCCAGGCTTATAATTTGCAAAATCAAAGGTTTATGGAATATGTGGCTCTTCGTGAAGTTTATGCCGATATTCCTGTGGATCAGATTGTGTCCGCATGGGAAAAAGCTTATGGCAGGGATCGTGTTAGGAATTGGATAAAAAGGTTCAAAGAAGGAGGGGATCGAAGTCTCTCGGATTTTGAAAAAGAAGAAATTTCAAAAACTTTAAAAAAATAATGTTATTGAAATTTTTTTTTCGATGAGGTATCTTGAAAAGCGGGAGGAGGATCTCGGATGTCCCAGAAAAAGATTTCAGAGATTTTGAAACTGGTTGAATTCCTCAATGAGGAGGTAAAAGAGGTTTCAAAAAGATTAAGCCGTGTGACACCGAAAGAGGTCAGTGAAAAATTAGGGGCGTTAGCCCTTCTCAGGGAAAAGATCCTTAACCTTCAGGTCGACCTTCCTCAAGAAGTAGAGAAAAAACTAACAGAGATCTACCCCTCCATCGATAGAATCAAACAGAAACCGTCCTGATTTGCTACACAAATAGTTCGGAGTTCAGAGTATTTATTTGTGAAAGTCAGGATTTGACTTGACGGACACTGTCAAATCAGGCAAGACCTCCTTAATCGAGAATTGACCATACATCCGCAGTTTAGAGCTTAAAATTCCTCATCGCCGCCTTGCTTGTTTCTTCCTGAAACATTCGTGCCGATTAATCGCCACAAAGGAGGATGAAAATTTTGTATTTGGCACCATGGTTGGTTATCTATTCTCAGGGGAAAGCGTGTTTTTATATTTCTTCCATCGATATAACATTTCAAGCAGTCGATAATTCTTGTCTCCGATTTACCTTGACATTGCGCAGATAATAGTATATAAAAAAGTCAAATCTAGTTGCAAAGAGTCCTTTTTAGGACGTCAGAGAAACCCGCAAAGAACTCCAAACAGCTTCTTTGCGGGTTTTTTTATCAAGCCTCGGAGAGTCTCTTACCAGGATCTA
>CAZEKS010000683.1:0-1617 GCA_964512795.1 uncultured Syntrophaceae bacterium | reverse complement strand
TGAAATAGTACCGACCCGTGCCTTGACCCAGGGCTATCGACTCTGGACCATAGGCTGCCTTGATGTCGGTGATCCTGGAGGCAATGGTATTCAGGGCCTCTTCCCAGGAGATCCGTTCCCATTTCCCCTGGCCTCTTTTTCCTGTCCTCTTCAAAGGGTGCTTCAGGCGATCAGGGTGATAGAGCTGTTCTATGCTGGCCAATCCTTTGGGACACATCCTCCCCCGGTTGAGAGGCGACGCCGGGTCGCCTTTTATCTTGACCACATTGCCGTTCTCGACATAGAGGAGAACCCCGCATCCGCCATGACACGTCCTGCATGCGCTTTTGTAACAAATCCTCATCCGTCTCCCATTCAATGATTCTACAGATCAACTTTCTTGCGGGACATCCCAATTTGGTAGTCGTGTAGTTTTTTTTAAAATCCGGAAGCGGATCAAAGAGCTGGCTGGCATAAATAGGCGTCTGATTAAGATTCCCCTATTCCTCATTTATCCCAAGAACGCGCTTCTCACAATCTCATTCGTCATGATCTCTTTCAAATTGCCTTCCAAAACCACTTTACCAACCTCCAACACATAGCCCCTTTCAGTAACCTTAGTAACCAAACCAGCATTCTGTTCCACTAAAAGAATGCTAATCCCGCTCTTATGGATATCCCTAATGATCGTGGCAAGTTCCTGAACCACGAGAGGAGCTAATCCCAGCGAAGGTTCATCCAAAAGGAGGAGACGTGGTTTAGCCATTAAGCCCCGGCCAATAGCTAACATCTGTTGCTCACCCCCACTCATGGTTGATGCTTGTTGATTACGTCTTTCATAGAGCCTTGGGAAACGTTCAAAGACTGAGTCTAGGTCCCTTTGCACCGCAGCCTTATCCTTCCTCAAATAGGCACCAATTTTAAGATTGGCTAAGACACTCATGTAGGGGAAAAGGTGGCGACCTTCAGGAATATGGGTGACGCCAAGTTTAACGATATGGTGAGGCGCCATTCCATCTGTCCTCTTGTCCATAAACCATATTTCCCCCTTGGTGATTGGAACCGCACCACATACGGCTTTCAAAATAGTGCTCTTGCCAGCCCCATTGGCACCAATAATTCCCACCACGGTCCATTCCGTCACTTCTATAGTGACATTCCTTATAGCTTCAGCCTTACCATAATGGACACTAATATCCTTAAGGTTAAGCAGCATTTTCGCCAACTCCAAGGTAAGCTTCGATGACATCTTTGTTTCTTTTTACCTCTTGAGGAAATCCTTCTGCGATTTTTCTCCCGAAATTGATCACCACGATCCTATCGCATATTTTCATAACGGCTCTCATATTATGTTCCACTAATAAAACCGTGGTCCCTACGGAACGTATCTTATTAATAAAAACCAATGTCTCGTTGACTTCGTTCGCATTCATTCCGGCTAAGGGCTCGTCAAGTAAAAGTAATTTTGGACTAGCACTCAAGGCGATCGCGATCCCGATCAGCCTTTGATAGCCATGGGGTAAGCTTTGGGCAAGCTCGTCGCTCACAGAATCTAAACCCAGGAATTCAATAATTTCCATTGCATGGTGAAGAGCCTTTTGCTCTTTCTTTCTATAGCCCGGAGTATTGAAGATAGCT
>CAZEKS010000682.1:0-1648 GCA_964512795.1 uncultured Syntrophaceae bacterium | reverse complement strand
TGGAAATTACAAATGCCGGGCGGAATTGCTACTTTCAAAACAAAAAGAGACGCCTTGAAAATACAGGCGACGATTCAATAATCATTCACAGGCGCGAAGCTACCGGCTTCAAAACCGGCGCGCCTATAGAAACCCAACACCATGCCGGTAAAGGTTAAATGGTGGCCGATCCCGATTGTATCGGTATACAAGACGGCGCTACAAACCCGGCAATTTTTTCCACTGGAGGACACTATGGACAAGACTACAACTGACGGAATCTTAAAAATCCTTATCACCGACCTCACCGAAATCCCGTATGACCGCCTGGAACCGTTGGCCCGGAAAATCGGGCGCTTTGTTTCCGGCGCGTCGATGGTGCCTTTGCTCGGCGCCGAATATGTCTCACAGTTGAAGCAGGCCGAGGCGCTTGACGAACAGGCGGAGGCGGAAGCGTTGGCCGGTAATTACGGCGCGGCGCTCCGGTTGATGATCCAATCGCTTGATCTATCGCTCGAAAGTTCGCGCGCGGTCATCGCGTGAAATCCTCCTGGGTCGGGCCGCCGTTGGCGGTCCGGCTCGATAGGCGTTCTTGCCCGGATGGAGAAACGGGCGTATGTGGCCGGGGAAGAGGACTCCTCCACCCGGAGAAAAACTACCAAGGAGAGCGCCTTTTGAGCCGTAAAGGCCAAGGAGGACAGAATGAAGAAAAATGTCAATGAGATTATCGGACTCATCTGCTCATACGAAAAGTACCGCTTCGTCGATCACCGAGTCATCGCGGAGGTCGTTCGTGATACCGAGAAGATCGATGACGCGATTGACGCCGAGGAAAAGGAGGCAGAGCATGAAACGCTTGGTTAAGTTCCTGGACAAGATTATCCCGGCAGACGAGCGGCCGGTGTGGTGGCTGCTGATCCTGTTCGCGTTTACGCTGGCCGTGATGTTCATAATCGCGTTGCCGAAAATCATAGCCACTATCTGACCTACTACGGCGCGGCCTTGCGGGGCCGCGAGGCGGTCGGTCAGACCGAAAGTGATGAACTGAAAGGAGGTGACCGGCGGAAGAGGGAGCGGACGACTGGCAATCTGAGGTGCGAGTCTACGGATTTACTAAGCACTCTTCGCCCGTCTCCTCGGCCGCCTGGCCGGAAGGAGAATCTATGGAAACTAAAACGGTAATGACAGGAACTGCAATTGTCGTGTGTGATCGTGGGTTTGTCTACGTAGGGCAGATCACGATGGATGAGGTGTTTTGCATCATCACCAAGGCGCACAATATCCGCTATTGGGGGACAGAGCGCGGGCTCGGACAACTGGCCCAGGATGGCCCGACCGAAAAGACGAAGCTCGACCCGGTAGGCGTTGTCCGTGTCCCGATGAGAGCCGTCATCAACATCATCGACACGGAGGCCGGAAAATGGAAATGCTTGAAGTAACGCTCGACGGCTACGGCTACGGCTACGGCTACGGCTACGGCTACGGCTACGGCTACGGCGACGGCTACGGCGACGGCGACGGCTACGGCTACGGCTACGGCTACGGCGACGGCGACGGCTACGGCTACGGCTACGGCTACGGCTACGGCTACGGCGACGGCGACGGCTACGGCTCCGGCTACGGCTCCGGCTACGGCTCCGGCTACGGCTACGGCTCCGGCTACGGCTCC
>CAZEKS010000681.1:0-1651 GCA_964512795.1 uncultured Syntrophaceae bacterium | reverse complement strand
GGTAATATGCAGCGAAGAAAGAGGGGAAGGCCAAAAGAAGATCAAGGATTTTAAAGCCGTTTTTTAGTAAACGATCTTTCTCTTTCAACAACGCATCTATCTCCTACGGTGTCAAGAGCTGCCCTAAATCCAATCTCGCGATCCTTCGTGCGATCAAATTAACGAAAATGATAATAGGGCAGAAGAGATCCAAAAAGGGCGTAAACATCCAATAGCGCCATCAAGAGGATGAATACGCGCGGGAAGTAGGGATCAATCCAGCGAGGACATACCCTCTTCAGTCCGAATATAAAGAGAACCGCGAAAGCGGGCAGGGCTGAGAATAAATACCTCCCTTGGGCTAAAACTCCCTGAACAAACCCGTAAAAGGAGAAGGTCGCTCCCCAGGCCAGTAGCGCTGCAAGCACGAGCAAAAGAAGAACCGGATTTGTGTGAGAATAAATCTCTCCCCTTTTAATGATTCGTTCCCAAAGGATTTGCAGCAAACCCAAACCCGAAAAAAAGCAAACAATTGCTAATCCTATATAAAACCAGGTATTCCAGTAAATTTGCATCCATCCCCCGACAAACCAAAAGCTCTTGAAGAGAACCACTGAAAAAAATTCGTAAAAATCGCTGCCCCGCTCAATTCCAGAAGAGATGGTTCCCAAAACCCATTTTAAAGTCGACTGTGCGGCGGCTATCATTCCAGGCAGAAGGGCATGCACTAAAAAGGTAAACGATGCTAAGATGAGTAACGAAAGCGCTAAAACAAGAAGAGACTTCTTTGATCTTTGTATGTGAAAAGCGAACAGAAAGATGCCGATCGGGGCGATAACGGCAGACGCTTTTCCACTTAGGAAAAGAAGAACCAGGAGAAGTGGAATAGGGATTAAGTACAAGTCGCTTCTCCTTTCACTCAGCAGGAAGACGCCATAGAGAAGAAAGACTGAGCACAGAAGATTGACCAAATTGTCTGAACTCACAGAGGTGCCAATGACCATGAATTGCGGTAAAAATGAAACAAAGGCTCCCGTTATCAAAGCGTATGTCTCATCCTTGAAGGCAAGATATCCAATGAAGTAACAGACGATGACCATCCCCAAGGAGAGGATGAAGGAGTAGAGACGAGCAGTGTAAAGCCTCATCTCCAATTCCTTCGGATTGAAGAGTTTTAGAATACCCGCTCCTAAAAGATAATAGAGGGGAGGCCGGTAGATCTTTGGGCCACTTCCTACGAAAAAGGGGGTTATCCAGAACCCACTTGGCAAAGGATCGGGGGTGGAAAGACCTACATATTCCCAGGCTCGATGCTTTTTCATCGACTCTAAGATCTTCTGCTCCAATTTGACATACTGAGCATCTGCTTTTCTCAATTCAATACTTCGGATTTCGCTCAGGGATCTTTGGGTGAGGAGTTCCATAAACTGAAAATGGGTCGTTTCATCCGGGGCCTGCCAAGGAGGAGTTATCGCGATATAGGTCGCGCCTCTTAAAATCGATAGACAAATCAACCAAAGCAGAATTTTTTTCATTCGACAATCAATATAAGCCTATAATCCCTTTTGAGAATGTAACCATCTTCTTATCCCTAAATCTTGAATCGAGCTTTGCCGTAACAATGACCATCCATTTGGAAAAGATGAGAGACCTCGACAAATTCCATATGCAG
>CAZEKS010000680.1:0-1651 GCA_964512795.1 uncultured Syntrophaceae bacterium | reverse complement strand
TCGATTCATCCCGATAAAATCTGGATTCATCGGTATGGTCTCGCAATGACACTTTATGCTCATTCTAGCGGTCCTCCAGAAGCTCGAAGAACCGCTCCATTTTCTCTCTTACCTCCTCTTTCGAGGTGGCGATAGGGTCAACAACATCAACGTCAACAGTGAGCATTGGCACATCCAGCTTGTGTAAAGTATCCTTGAAGAGCTTGATGGTGGCGCATGACTGCCGGCAGTTCACATCAGCATAGTATACGGCGCCATCAACTTTATATTCCCTGGCGCTCTGCGTAATCGCTTTCAGCGCCCGGTCATCCAGCGGACCGTACATGCGCATTTCCGGGGTCATATAGGTCTTCTCCACTACTGCCTCCAGCGGCCGGGAGGCGTCAAGCTCGCCATCACCCCACAGGGTGAAGAAAGGCTCGATGACGCTGACCGCCCCGGTTTCCTGCGAGAACTCTTCCATGAATGCGCTGAGGTGCATCGGTGGCAAAAACAGGGTCATCAGGCGGAACCGTTCCCTGGGTACAGCGCCCTTGCCTTTTACCACCATCTGCTTCAGGTCATCGCGCAGTGCCTCCAGGTACCGGATGGCTTCCGGCTGTCCCGGGCAGAGGTAGTCTGCGCTAATCAACTGCATGAAGCCCCGGTTGGGAAACGGCGTAGGGACGTTCTTCCGCAACTCGTTGATTTCCCTGGTGAGCTCCAGATGGCGGGCTATTCCAGCCACGGTCTGAGACAGCTTATCCCAATCCATCTTGCGGCCCGTTTTCTCCTCCAGAAACCTTATCATATCCTCCAGTTCACTGACCAGGTATCTCTTCTCCTCCTTACTGTCCTTGAAAGGGCGGTCCAGGAAGAAACCGGGGCAATGGTTTAGCTCCATGAACAGTTCGCCGCTCTTGGCGGTGTTATCACAGACCATGTTGGACCAGAGTATGAAATCAGGCCTGGGCAGGACGCCGGTAAGGAATGCTCCGGGTACGCCGCGATGTGCAGTGCATATCTCCGCCGCCAGCCCCAGTCCGGCACCGGCCGCTAGCATGTCCGCGCAATCGCCCAGGAACATGGCTATCATCCAGGTGGTGGCTTCGGTGTGCATGGGGACGATGTCCATGGCGTACAGGATTTCAACCGGGAAAAATACCGTGTGAGCCGCCAGCATCTTACCTTCGGCCTTCGCCTGCAGTATCCGCTGGTAGTACCCGGATAGCATCTGGTAGTACAGTGCTTCGCTTCTGGCGATATCGGGGTTGCCCTGACTCATACGGGATATCATCTGGCATACCCGGACAATGGTGCGGATTTTATTTCCCGTTACTGATGTGGTCATTTCTTCCTTGCCTCCAGCATCTCCAGAAACGCCTGCACCCTGGTCTGAATCTGCCCTGAACCGGAGGTGCCGTATTCCACGTCCAGAGAAAGGGTAGGAACGCCGTGCTCCTTGAGCCGTTGGGTGAGCAGGGGAAGGTCGTGGGCGTAGGGGACGCAGTAGCGGATAATCTGGCTTATCATGCCATCAACCTTGAAGTCACGCGCTAGGTCAATTATCCGCTGGAAACGCTCATCCGAGGGTATCATACGGGCGCAGGGAAAGTTACTCAGGTAGCGGCGGGCAATAGCCTGTAGAGGGCTCATGGTGTTGTTCAGGACT
>CAZEKS010000679.1:0-1652 GCA_964512795.1 uncultured Syntrophaceae bacterium | reverse complement strand
AAAACCTTCTCAAAATTTTTCCGGTCGATAGTTCGTCTCTCGTCAGAACGAGTGGTTAGCGGTTTATCCTTTACCTTTTTTCCCTTCGTGTCTTGGTGTCTTTGTGGTAAAAAATCCGCAAATCTCGCACTTCTTACCCCCGGCTCACCGCCCATCGCATCGATTACCAGTCCAGAATCGTCGGCAATCGTCCAAAGTCCTGTCTGCTTTGCATACCCGATGGCTTTTTTCCGTGCATTCTCCGCAAACGTCTCGCCGTCCTCTTTTACTTCATTTACGTTTGGAAAATCGGATAGCCCCACCCACTCAACATCCAAATCAAGCATCGCCCTCAGCTCCCCAATCTTCCCCTGATTCGTGCTGGCTACAAGTATCCTGCGTCGGTCTTTCAATTCCCCCTCCGTTTTACAACTTTTTGAGTTTGTCGATCTCTTCTCGAATTTTATCGATTACTTCTCTGTTGTGTATAACCTTTTTGGTGCCTGATTTCGTGGAGTAAACAAAAAATACCTTTCCGCCATATTTTTCTTCGAAGCGTTTATAGTTAACCTCATGCATCCTTTCCCACTGGTAGTAATCAATTGCACGACCGGATGATATCGGTTTTATTTGCAACCCTATATATTTTTGTCCGACCTGGATGAAAAAGTCCACATTATAGGTTCTGTCCCATTCATCGGGTGCCGAATTAATCTTGACCTGCAACTCCGATTCAAGTTGCCCATATATTGTTTCTATTTCTCCGAGGTAGCCCTCGTATGTTCTGTTTATCACTAAGTTGTAAATGTAATCGATGCACTCTTCTTCCTGAATAGCCCCAAGTTCATTTTGGACCCTCTCCGAAAGATTGAAATACAGCCGTTGCCCAAGGTCTGCAAAATATTCTCTTGTTATTCTTACGCCATTCTTTTTTTTCTGAACCGCATTCTCAAAGTAAAATTTTTCCCAATCCTCAAAAAATTTTGGTGAGCATTGTCGTATTAGTTCGGATGTGGGACCTACACTGCTTGCTTTATTCAGCGCCCACCTGTTCGTGCCATAGTTAAGAAGTGTTTCTCTCTTAAACTTGAGATTTTTGCCATCTGCGCCTGCTATCCACTCCTTTTCCATCAATTCCCTCCGGCCGTCAAAAGGAACCTTTGCTTATATTTGTAATCCAAAGAGGTGTCCACATTAGCCAAACCCTGCTTTATTAGATGAGCATTCAAAAACGTTTTGTTCTGAAGGTATAAGTAGCAAAGCAGATTATTCTGACAGTCATACTTAACGGTGTCGAACTTCATAAAAACTTTTTGGCCGCTGGTTTTATCTCTTAAAAACTGAATTGCCCGACTGCTTGTCTGTGGTTTTTCTTTCACCCCCAAAAGTTTAACTTTCAGCCCGTCCCCTATAACCAGCTGCTCCGGAGAAACCACCTCTTTTACACAATAATATTCTTCTCTGCTGGAGTTTTGTTTGTTGATTTTCGAGCCGAACTGGAGTTTTCGCGGGTCAATCTTCTTGTCAAATCTAACATGGTCCTTGAAAATATAAGGCAGTTTTTTTATCTCCTCTTTCCAGTCAATCTCGTCTTCTCTGTTCTGTGCGAGTTCAAAATTAATCTTATCAAAGAATCCTTTTTCCTTTAAGCCAAGTTTTTCCTTGATGACAGG
>CAZEKS010000678.1:0-1652 GCA_964512795.1 uncultured Syntrophaceae bacterium | reverse complement strand
CGCGCGCATACCATCGGGGTGAAAGCCCCATCAGTTTCACCCGCTTGTTGGGCGGCGACTGATTCTCCCGAAACGATGCCATGCCTTTTGCGCCAACCACACCATGGCATAAATCACCAGTAGTAATCCTGCTGCCATAGTGACTTTGATTTCTTGTGGGGCGCTTTGACGCGTTGTGAAAGTGAAAAAAAGCGTTAATCCAATCCAGAGTACAATAATTGTAACGTCAAACGCTGACAGTCGCCTACGCTTGAGAGAGGCCTTCTCCGCCCTGCTGGCAGCATCGGTGCTCAATGAAACATCTCTTTGAGGCCGCATACTGAAAGCTATCGCACCCTTTGGACACTCATCAGTACACTTCAGGCAGCGAATACAGTCTAAGCTCCATATTTGACCATGGGCCTTGAGGTTGCTCATTACATCTACTTGCATATCGCATACGCGATTACACCTTCCGCAACCATTGCACTCCCCGTTAACCAATCGCACTTTGCCGATACCGATTCTGCCGAAAATCTTGAGTAGCGCACCGATAGGGCATAAGTAACGACACCAGGCGTGCCGCCCAAAGACATAAAGGAGTACTGGCCCGTACAGAACGAAAGTTATCAATATTGAGAGGCCCGTCTGTTGTCCCCCCCAAGGTTCCGTATCGGCTAACCGAAATGTGAATATGGCAGGGAACCCATTGAGCCAATTCACCAAGAGGCTGCCATAAACTTTGGCGAACAAAGCGACAAAAGGTATCGCTGCCAGGTATAAGGGTATTGTGCGTGGGAGTTTGACCTTCAGTTTATCGCCAATTCCCCATTCAACCAACTCCAAATAACCTCCGAACCAACAGAACCATCCACAGAAGGCCCGTCCGAAGAGCAATACAGATACCAATACTAACCCCCAGAAGACGAACCCCGCATTGAGTATACCCCGTGAGAGACCAGAAAACAGGGCTTCAATGCCGATACTCCCGACAGCATGTAAACCTAGAACATACCATGTGACCAGATGAACTGTCATGAGAATCATCAGCAATATTCTGCTCCAGGTGCGTAATATCTGTACATTCATCTGTTGACCTTTCTCTGAAGCCGCCCAACCTATTAATATATTTCGTTTTACCCCTAAATATCATTGTATATAATTAAAATTATTATGCGGTATAAATTAATAAATTTGGTGTATTAAGTTGCATTAATTATAGAAATATATCATCTTTGATATAATGCTGATTTCTCTAACTTTTTATGTTTTTATCGTATCCCATACTACATTTCATGTCAATACAGGCAGACTCCCCCGCAATGCCCCTTCCTGGGTCTCAAGGATCCCAATCCAAATCCCGTATTCTCCCCCAAGATGTAGTAAAATGGACGAAATCCGAATTGTTGAGGTGATCCAATGGATACGCTAATTGAAGATGTATTTGCACGTCAAATATTAGACTCACGTGGTAATCCTACCATTGAAGTTGAGGTAACCCTGGCCGATGGAACCTGGGGACGGGCCGCAGTGCCATCTGGGGCATCTACCGGTATCCACGAAGCTCTGGAATTACGCGATGGTGATAAGACCCGCTATGGCGGTAAAGGTGTGCTCAAGGCGGTTGAAAATGTCAATGGGCCGATCTCAGAAGCGTTATATGACCTGGACGC
>CAZEKS010000677.1:0-1652 GCA_964512795.1 uncultured Syntrophaceae bacterium | reverse complement strand
CATTCTTCTTTCCTTCCTTCACATATCCGAATCCATCACTTCCGACCACCACCCCACTGTGAAGCATCACCCGTTTTCCAATGACTGTCCCGGAATAGATGGAGACATGGGAGTAAAGGATCGAGTCCTCTCCAATGACGGAGTCCTCGCCCACATAGACCCCAGGATAAAGGGTGACCCGATCTGCAATCGAGCAGCGGTCACCAATATAGACGAAGGGATAGAGGGTCAGATCTTTCCCTAATTTTGCTGTGGGGCTGATCCAGGCATGGGAATCGATCCCTTTGGGCTGGTAAGGCTTTTCGGAAAAGAGGGTGAGGATCTTGGCAAAGGCTAAATGGGGATGGGTCACGCAAAGGAGAGGTTTGTTCGCCTGGGTTACCTCTTTCGATACGACAATCGCCGAGGCATTGGTTTCCCTGAGTTTCGGAAGGTATTTCGGATTGGCGATGAAGGTGATCTCTCCAACTCGGGCCTCTTCGATGGCTGCCACTCCGGAGATTTCTATCTCTCCATCTCCAACCACTGTTCCATCCACCCACTGGGCCAATTCTTTCAATCGTTTCTTCATTCCCTACTCTTTTACTATTGGGGTACTCTCACCGTATCATTTAAAAATTCGAAATCCGAATATCGAAATTGGAAATAAATCCCAAACTCGAATAATCAAATTTCGAAACAATTTTTTCCCATTTTGAATTTCGTGCTTTGAACATTTGAGTTTGTTTCGGATTTCGCCTGCCTACGCCGGAGCGGTTTCGCGCAGGCAGGTGCTTCGGATTTAGGATTTCATCCTTTCAGTTATTTCTTCTGAGCATCAGATGCTTTGGTCACCCGATCGGTAATATCAATGGTTTTGGAGGCGTAGAGCACAAAGTTCTCGTTCTTTTCCAGGATAAAGGTATAACCTTCGTCTGCTCCCATTTTTTGAATCACCTTCTGGAGGTGGATGTAGATGTTTCGCTCCGCCTCCTTCCGTTTCTCATTGAGCTCATTCTGAGCATCCTCCTGCCACCTCTGGAATTCCCGGACTTTGTTTTGAAACTCTTTCTCTTTTGTGGCCCGGGCATCCGGGGTAAGCATGAGGGCCTGCTTGTCATAAGATTCCTTCATGGCTTGAAGTTCTTTTTGTTTCTCCGTTAATTGACGATGAAGCTTCTCCGCTTCCTTGACAATTGTATTTTTGGCCTCTTTACCCACATTACATTCGTTGACCGCCTTCTGGATATCGACGTAAGCTATCTTTAAATCTGCAGCCAAAACCGATCCGCACCATCCCAACAGGACAATCCCTATGATCATCGCCAACTTTTTTCCGTACATCTTCGTTTCTCCTCTCTGTTAAGTTGAATACCACCATCACCTTCTTAATAAACGGTTCCTGCTGTAAAGTCAAACACATGCCCTTTCTCCCCTTTTTTGGGGTTGAGGTTGAACCCAATATCGATATGGATGGGACCGAATGGAGAGAACCAACGAATTCCAGGCCCTGCCGCGAATTTCAACGGGGTGACTTCTTTGAACTTATCGAACCCTTTTCCCACATCGAAGAACAAAGCTCCCTTCAGCCCAATCTCACGAGATATGGGAAAGATCAGTTCAGTATTGAAGACCACCATTTTTTTCGCACCCAGTGCCTCATCATTGATGTC
>CAZEKS010000676.1:0-1652 GCA_964512795.1 uncultured Syntrophaceae bacterium | reverse complement strand
TTTCCCAGCATATGGGCGTATTAAAATCGAAGGGAGTGATTCTAACCAGGCGGGAAGGGATCAATGTTTATTACCGCATCGCCGATCCTAAAATCATTCAAGCCTGCCATTTGATAAGGGAGGTTCTCTTAGAACAATTTCAGGAGAAAGGGAAGATGGTCTCCAGTCTCAGACAGATCAAACGAGACGTTCATCGGATCTAAACCGCTTGGCAACCGCCTATTTTCTCGGTCGAGAGAGATATGAGAACATTACTAAAATCGGGGCATATATCGCTCCCTTTCCAGTGATCATCGGAATCCTCGCCTTGATCTACGATCTTGAGAGGCCCCATCTTTTTTGGAAATTATTTCTCACCTTTCAGCCTAATTCGGTCATGTCTCTCGGGGCCTGGCTTCTATTCTTTTTCTCGTTTTTCAGCCTTGCTCACCTTTATCTCTGGCTTCCCGAAAAGTTTGATTATTTCAAAATAATACCGGTTATCAAATCGAATCCGTTTCTCGGGCGATTCCGCGGTGATAATCTCACCAAGGTGCGGGGGCTAGTGGCTGGTTTTGGGATTCCCATCTCCATCGGGGTGGGTATCTATACAGGGGTGCTCTTAGGAGCTCTGACGGCAAGACCCTTTTGGAATAATCCGATGTTACCGATGTTATTCTTGATCTCCGCCATGATGACGGGGTCCGCGGCGATCTGTTTTGTCGGTTGTTTCATCAAAGGATTCCGTGGAATGAGCCGGGAAAACATCAATACGAATAAATTTATGATTCATTCCATTGATTTTACGCTCATGGTCTTTTCCATTATCGCTGTCTTTCTTTTCATCCTGGGTCTTTATGTTTCACCCAGAAGTTCTGTTGCTGCCGTCCACCTCATCATGGGGGGTGAGTTTACCCTTCTTTTCTGGATCGTCGTGGTTGGGATTGGTATCCTTCTTCCATTAGCCCTTGAAGTTTATGAATTGATTCCGCATTACATCGTCCATGTAGAATTAAAGGAGCATAACCCTTGGATCTCGGGTATCATTACGACCTCTGTCCTCATCGGGGGATTTACCATGCGCTATGTCGTGGTTTATGCAGGGCAGATGGCTCAAATCATTTCTTCATAAAATTTTTTCATTTCTCACAAATGATAGACAATTAGAACATCCCTATCTGATTCCGATCCTTCATCTGAATATTACAATAAAAAATTTTATTTTAACGGGCAGAGTTAGAAGTGAAGCTCCCCGGTCAAAAGCCTTTCTTTTTAAAAAGGAATTGAGAGGGTATTATAACCTTAAAAATAACAGAATGGGGCGGTTTGTTAATCACATATGGCATATAACCATTTGAAATCATTTAAGTTCAGCTTGTGAAAAGAATTATTTTGACCTTCTTAAAAATGAATATTATATTTAAGGTGTATCTAATGTTGAATTTGGTAAAGCTCTCGTAGCTTATGAAAAGCTATTTAAGAAGGTTTTCCCTCCCTTAAAAATCCGAAATTAAGAATTAGTTCAACATTAGGATTAAATTTCAGAGGCTGATAGATATGGACGAGATCAGTTATCAGAAATTTTTGACGACCAAGATTTGCGATTTGGAACTGGATGCCCATGAAAGGTTAGCCTCTTCCCTCAAGAGACTTAAGAAGGAACTGAGAGGACA
>CAZEKS010000675.1:0-1653 GCA_964512795.1 uncultured Syntrophaceae bacterium | reverse complement strand
GCCACCATGAAGGTGCAAACATACTGAACCCTGGCAAATATAGAAGAATCAATTTATCCTTTGGTGCTAATTCCATTGATAATAAAGCCATAACGAATCACTGAAGTCCGACCGTGGATAGCCCTGCCCCCTATGGTCGGTTGTAGACGGCGGCTTAGTTTTGCGTTGGGCGACTGCATCCACAAAACATCCAAATAAGGAGCAGCTAAATGGAGAAGAAACTTTCTGAGAACCCTATACCTATCCGCGGAGCATGGAAGCTGGTTTCTTTTGAGATCCGAAGTGAGAATGGTAAGGTGATGTACCCCTTCGGGCAAGATGCTCAGGGGTCAATCATTTACACGGAGTCAGGCCGCTTCTCTGCCCAACTGATGCGGACAAACCGCCCTCGGTTCGCATCAGGGGATCAGATGAAAGGAACTACCGAGGAGATCGAAGCCAATTACAAGGGCATTATTTCATATTATGGTTCCTATAAATTTGATCGCGAATCCGGTTTAGTGATTCATCATGTGGAAGGTTCTCTGTTTCCGAACTGGGAAGGGCAAGAACAGAAACGCTATTTTGAGTTGTCAGGCAATCGGTTAAAGATCAGAACACCACCCACGTTGTGGGGCGGTGGCGGAGAGGTTGTAGGCGTTATCATATGGGAGCGTATAGAGTGAGGTAAAACTTGAACGGTCAGTTTCTTAATCGTAGATTGCATTGCATTAGAAGCCGCCCAACAAATCGTTCCAGGCGACTTGCATACAATTGCGGTTTTTGTTGGTTTGTTGCGCCTGCGGTGTTAGATCTGGCTTGTAAGTTGCTTTACTGGCTCGCAAGCGCCTGAACTCAATCGTTGGGTTGCAGAAAATGGAACATATTCATAATTTCACCGAAACGGAACAAAGAATTCTTTCTGATATTCGACGGTGTCTTGAGTCCGTCCGAGGGATTACCAGCCAGGATGTGACATCGGCTACCGACGGTGTCAGTGTGTTGAACAAATTACGACAGGTTGCATACGAAGACATTAACCAAATACAGCATGAGGAGATGATTCTAAGAGCTGCACGTTTACTTCAAAGCACGGAGTTTCCCGATCAGCAGATTGACTGGTACTGGAACCCCCGCCAAACTGGCGATAATTCGGAGCCCGACCTAAGAGCCATCAGAGGCGGTGAAATAGTGATTTCCGCAGAAATTACTGCTTCTGAAAAGCCTGTAGGGACAATCGATACACGTATGCGCGACACCCTTGCAAAATTAAATAATATGCCGGGGCGGAAGTTTTATTTCGTGCGGACTGCATCGATGGAACAACGAGCCAAGACGAAAGTCGAAAAAGGTAGATATGCAATTGAAGTCAAAAAGATTTGACAACCCAACAAAGCAATCCAGCCGATCGCTTACAGCTCCGGCTGATTTTTTTCGTTAGAGGTAAACAAAATTATGAATGAAATCCTAAAAGAAATTCTAAAAGGGACCAAAGCCAACTCCACAATAGTAGCATTATGGTCTGGTATAATGTTCCTACTCTTAGAGCAGCTTTGGTCTCCTCTGAAAATCCTTCCCTGGTTATTGGATATATTGAAAGACCCATTAGGAGCAAAGATACTAATTTCAATATGTCTACTATCCATAGGATTTGGTCTCACATTTCTAACCCTT
>CAZEKS010000674.1:0-1658 GCA_964512795.1 uncultured Syntrophaceae bacterium | reverse complement strand
TTGAGAAATTGCCTTTGCTATGGCATACTGAAGTATAGTGGTCAGGATTGATTTCATCTCCCTCCTAATAATCGCCCTTTCTCTTTCTGCGGACTGTTTTGCTGTAGCAGTCAGCGGCAGTATTGCTATGAAGCGTGTCTTCCCGCTCCAGGTTCTACGCCTTTCCTTAGCCTTTGGTATGGCTCAGGCGGTGATGCCCGTCCTGGGCTGGCTGGCGGGAAGGACTGTGGTAGACCTGATATCCGCCTATGACCACTGGGTGGCTTTTGTCCTGCTGGCTGGAGTAGGCGGCAGGATGATATGGGAGTCGTTTCACTCCGAAGCAGGCCGCAGAGAAAACGTCGATATTACCCGAGGTCTTGTTCTGCTTACGCTCTCAGTAGCGACGAGCATAGATTCTCTTGCTGTGGGGTTGAGCTTTGCCTTTCTGGAGGTAAACATCGCTCTGGCGAGTGCCACCATCGGTTTAGTCGCCTGCATGGTGACGGCGATTTCCTTCCTTGTAGGAATGAAGCTGGGCCGTGTGATAGAGAAGCGGGCGGAGATTGTTGGCGGAGCGGTGTTGCTCGCTATTGGCATAAGAATTCTCCTGGAACATCTCCTTGAGGCGCCGTAGTAGTTAGTCCTGCCCCTAAAGTAATAGTAGTGATAAGGCGGTAGGGTGGGTGGAGCGAAGCGTAACCCACCGCACTTAAATCGAGAGACCATCTAATTATGAGACTGCCAGTAACAGGAACCATAAATATTTTATAATCTTTTTCAAATGTTATTGACAAGCAGGATAGATGCTATATAATTAATCTAAGAATAGAGTTTTTATGTTCTATCCGGCGGAAAATTGCCGTGAAGAAAAATAAAAAGGAGGAACAAAGAGGAACAAATGAAACCCCCATCGGTAGCGACTAAAAAAGGAGAAGTCTTAAGCTCGCCAGTCCGTCACGAAGCAACTGGTATTGTTGAGACGGATGAGGAGCCCCCGAGTAGTACGAGTAAATACCGCAGTCTGGAAGATGAACCCCCGAGTAACGTCATCTCCGGTAGATACAGGCTATTCGGCCATATCCCGGAGGATGTCTGGAACGACTGGAGATGGCAGTTCCAAAATCGCATCACCACCGCAGAACAACTGTCAAATTACATCCCCCTCTCCAAACAGGAGAAATCGCAGATTTCCGTTGTCACCAAGCGTTATCCTCTGTCCATCACGCCGTACTATCTTTCTTTAATCAACACGGCAGACCCTGATGACCCGATAAGGAAACAGGCGGTGCCCTGTATTCAGGAAGTCATCATGGGCATGATTGGCGAGGAGGACCCCCTGGAAGAAGAAAGAGACTCCAGGGTAACCGGACTGGTGCACCGCTATCCCGATAGAGTTTTAATGGTGCTGACTGACATCTGCCCCATGCTCTGCCGTCACTGTACTCGTAAGAGAGAGTGGCGCAAGGGTGGATGGGTGCGCACCGATGCCGAGATAGAGGCGATGCTGAACTATATCAGCAGTCATAGGGAAGTCAGGGATGTTATCGTCTCCGGTGGCGACCCGCTGACCCTCTCCACCAGCCGTCTGGAGGAGATTCTGTCCAGATTGCGCCAGATAAAGCACGTGGAGATTATCCGTATCGGCACCAGATTTCCGGTAGTCCTGCCCATGCGAG
>CAZEKS010000673.1:0-1661 GCA_964512795.1 uncultured Syntrophaceae bacterium | reverse complement strand
GCTTTTACGCTGCTGAGCCACAAATTTTAACCCTCAAAGTAAAAGGGGAAAAAAAGGTGACTGCAGCTGATATTAAAACCAATGCCCAGGTGGAGATTGTCAATCCGGATAGCCACATTGCCACCCTGACCAACAAGAATGCCGAGCTTGATATGGAAATAACCGTGGAAAAAGGATCGGGTTATGTGCCGGTAGAGGCTCGCAAAATAGAGAAATTACCCATTAAAACAATTGCTCTGGACGCCATTTTTACTCCGATTGTCAAAGTCAATTTTGATATTGAAAATATGCGAGTCGGGGACCGAACTGATTATAATCGTCTAAAATTAATAATAGAAACCGACGGCAGTATTTCACCCTCAAGCGCTCTTCATAAAGCTTGTAATATTCTGAAAGACCATTTCGAGAAGATTGGGGCTATTGAAGTCAAAGCAATAGAAAGAGAGGCGGTTTCTGAAGCCAAAGAGAAAAAAGAAAAAAAGAGTAAAAAAAAATAGGATGATGCCAATAAAATGAGACACTTAGTAAAAGGAAAAAAGTTTCATCGGAAAAAGGGGCAAAGGACTGCCCTTTTTAAAAGTTTAATAAATAATTTAATTTTAGAAGAGAAAATAGAGACAACCGAAGCTAAGGCCAGAGAGATTCGACAAAAAATAGAAAAACTAATAACCCTGGGGAAAAAACAAAACCTGTCAAGCCTTAGGCTGTTAATAAGTCGCCTTAATAAAAAAGTCGCCCAGAAAATTTATTATCAACTTGTTCCCCGTTACCAAAATCGACACGGGGGATATACGCGAATTATTAAGGGTGTCAAGAAAAGAAAAAAGGACGGGGCGAAGATGGCGGTGATTGAATTTGTGTAATTAACAGAACCCCCCCCTTGACTTATTATTAATGGATAAGATAAACTTAGAAAGTCGTAAAAAAAGTCAAAAGAATTTAGAATATAGAATATAGAATTTAGGGCTTAAAAATCCTAAATCCTAAATCCTAAATACTAAATACTAAAGTATGGCGGAAAAAGCAAAATTTGAAAGAACTAAACCGCATATTAATGTTGGAACTATCGGCCATGTTGACCATGGTAAGACCACCTTAACCGCGGCGATTATGCACGTTCTTAAATTAAAAGGTCTGATTGATAAAGCGGAGAGCGTCGACCAAATTGACAATGCTCCGGAAGAAAAAGCCCGGGGTATTACCATTGCTTTACATCATTCGGAATATCAATCAGAAAAACGGCACTACGCCCACATTGACGCTCCGGGACACGCTGATTACATCAAAAATATGATTACCGGCGCCGCTCAAATGGACGGAGCTGTTTTAGTGGTTTCGGCGACCGACGGCCCGATGCCTCAGACTCGCGAACACATTCTTTTGGCCAGGCAAGTTGGCGTGCCGGCAGTCATTGTTTTTCTCAATAAAACCGATCAGGTTGATGACCCTGAATTAATTAATTTAGTCGAAGGCGAAATCAGGGAACTTTTGAAAAAATATCAATTTCCCGGAGATGAAATTCCGATAATTAAAGGTTCAGCTCTTAAGGCCTTAGACGTGAAATCAGCCGATGATGAAGCGGCTAAGCCAATTTTGGAATTAATCAAAGCCTTGGATGAATATATTCCAGAGCCGGTCAGAGAAATTGACAAGCCATTTTT
>CAZEKS010000672.1:0-1669 GCA_964512795.1 uncultured Syntrophaceae bacterium | reverse complement strand
GATTCCAAACTTCCCCCGGATAACCCCGTTAAGATAGTTGAGGTATTGAATATGGATGGGCCGATCCAATCCCATCTCGTGGCGCATCTTCTTGATCGTTTCCTCATCCGCCCTGGGTCCCAAGGAAAGTGCAACGGGGTCTCCTGGTAATACCCGGACAAGGAAGAACATGAGCATGGAGACCCCGATGAGAACAAAGACCATATAGAAGATGCGCTTCAAAAAATACAAGGGTTAAACTCCCAATCTGTTCCTTACCATTTCTGGTTCTTTTTAAACATAGGATCTTCCGTATCCATTGTTAAACGTTCAAAACGGAGGTCGAAATACATCGCTCCCACGGGATAATTATAGTCTTTGAGATAGCGCCAGAAGGGGAAAAGCCGGAGGGACGTATGGGAAAATATCACCGGGGATTCTTCGGCAATGATCTTTTCAGCCTGGCAGTAATACTTTCTCTGCTCATTTTGATCGAAGGTGTTGTTTCCCATTTCGATCAGCTCGGTTGCTTTGGGATTATTATAATAGATTCCTCCCGCAGGGTAAGGGGTTCCCCATCCCTCTGGGGTATAGAAGACAAGGATCTGATGGGCATGGGGGATCTTTGGCATTTGATAAAAAACGACCATGTGGAAAGCCGTCTCGGGCTTTCTTTGGAACTGACATATATCAGGCCATCTCACTGCCTTCACATTTAGATTGAGACCGATCTTTTTAAGGTTGGTAATTAAGAGGAGGGCAATGGATTTAAAGCGTTCGCTTCCCGCCACGGCGGCGATCTCCATCTCGATTTTTTTGAGTTCATCCGCCGAGTATTTGGACTTCTTTAACATCTCTTTTGCCTTTTCCAGATCGAAGTCATAACTCACGACATCGGTACATCCTTTTACGAATTCATCTGGGAGGGGACCGTGGAGAGGTTTGCCTCCGGCCTCAATCTGAGTCGTAACGGTTTTGAAATCATAGGCATGGGCAATCGCTTTTCGCACGTAGACATCGTCGAGGGGTTTCTTCTTATTGTTCATGATGATAAACCAAGGGGCAGGTATAAAGTCTTCTTGGATTACGAAATTTTTATCGTTCTTTAACTCTTTTTGAATGTATACGGGCAGGGTCGTTGCCCCCATATCGAGGTCTCCGGCCTTCAGTTTGGTCGCAAGGGTGACCATCTCGGGGATGATATGGAAAGAGAGATTTTGGATGGAATTCTTCTTCCATTGGACAAAAGGATACTTTTCAAATCGCTCCGTCCTCAGCAGATTCCCAAATTTATGGTCAATGACTTTATAAGGCCCAGATCCTGCATCGTTGTTCTGTAGATATTTGAAGCCATAGTCACCTAATTGGCCGTATTTGCCTTCGATCTTGTTTTGCATCAGGATCTTTTTGTTCATAATCTTGAAAAGGAAAAGGGCTTGCATAAAAGAGGGATCCCGCTTCGTCAGGTTAAATTCTACTGTATATTTATCTAGGACCTTGGTGCTTCCAGGGTTGATCGATTTGAAATAGGTCGATGTGGCCGCGCCCATATTTACCAGCCTTTCCATCGAAAAAGCGACATCCTCTGCTGTGATTTCGGATCCATCATGAAAGGGCACCCCCTTTTTTAGTTTAGGGTCTTCGCGTAAGAGTGTGGGTAAATGATGAGCATAGCGCAGTATAGAATGGC
>CAZEKS010000671.1:0-1673 GCA_964512795.1 uncultured Syntrophaceae bacterium | reverse complement strand
TATATATGACCCTTTTAAAGGTAGTAAAAGCAGAAGGAGTTAGGCACTAATTAAATTGGAACTATGAGACATCTAATTAAAACAAGAAACTTTTGGATCATCTTAAGTATTGATTTTTTTCTTCTCTGCCTGGCTTATTTTTTATCTTATTTAATTCGATTTGAGGGGAAAATACCCCCTGAAGTAATTTTAAACATCAAGCATACGATCTGGCTCATTATCCCGCTCAAACTCTTGGTCTTTTTTAATTTTAAGCTTTACAAAGGGATGTGGCGGTACACCAGCATCAATGATCTATTAAACCTCATTAAAGCCACTTTCGTTAGTTCAACTGTAATTATTTTGACCATTCTATATTTCCATCGATTTGAGGGTTATCCCAGAGGCGTCTTTATCATCGATGCATTTCTTACATTGGTCTTTATTGGCGGGGTGAGACTTACCATCCGTCTGGTCCATCAAGCGACGGCAGGCGATCTCATGGAGAAGATGCATTTCCCCTACTTTCGGAATTTCAAACAAGAACGGAAACGGCTGCTTGTCATCGGTGCAGGCGATGCTGGGGAGAAGATATTGAGGGAGCTCCATGACAACCCCCGACTCAAATACGAGGTGCTGGGTTTTGTTGATGACGACCCTAAGAAGTATGGTATGCAAATCCACGGAGTGCCCGTACTTGGCAAAATTAATAAACTGTCTAACCTGATTAGAGAACATGAAGTGAATGAACTTCTGATCGCGATCGCCTCCGCCACCCGGAAAGAGATGCGCCGAATCGTAGATCTCTGTAAGGAAACGAGTCTTAAGTATAGAATTATACCCGGTATGGGTGAGTTGATTGATGGAAAGTTAACTGTTAAGGCTATTCGGGATGTGGCATATGAAGATCTGATGGGTCGAGAGACCGTTCAATTAGAAATGGAAAAAATCGGGAACTATATCAAAAACAAATCCATTCTTGTCACTGGAGCGGGAGGATCGATCGGTTCAGAACTATGCCGACAGATTGCTCATTTTCCCCCTAGAAACCTCATCCTGCTTAACCGCACCGAAAACAACCTTTATCAAATCGAGGTGGAATTACGATGGGAATTTCCCTATCTTCAATGTAGCCCTATTTTGGGGAATGTAATGAACAGGGAAACTTTGAAGAGAATCTTTTTGAGATACCGACCTGATGTGGTTTTCCACGCAGCAGCCTACAAGCACGTTCCCATTATGGAACTTAACCCATGGGAGACCATATTCACAAACATCAGAGGAACATATAGTCTTCTCGAGGTGGTTAAGGAATTCGAAGTCGATCGCTTCGTTTTGGTCTCTACGGATAAGGCCGTACGACCCTCCAATGTCATGGGTGCCTCAAAACGGATCGCAGAACTTGTCACACAGTGCTATAATGAATTTTCTAATCCTACTCGATTTATGTCGGTGCGATTTGGAAATGTAATTGGGAGCTCGGGGAGTGTCATCCCGTTGTTTAAAGGGCAGATAGAGAAAGGGGGTCCGGTGACGGTCACCCATCCGGAGGTAACTCGATACTTTATGACCATCCCTGAAGCGGCTCAGCTGATTCTCCAAGCGGGCGCCATGGGAGAAGGGGGTGAGATCTTTATCTTGGATATGGGATCACCTGTAAAGATCCTTGATCTGGCACGGGATCTCATCCGACT
>CAZEKS010000670.1:0-1673 GCA_964512795.1 uncultured Syntrophaceae bacterium | reverse complement strand
CCTTGAAAGGATAACGAATTCCATTGAAGGTATTCCGTTCAATTTTCCCTACCGGAAGAGACCGATCTTCCTTCAATTCCTCCCTCACGGGGATGCCTGCACAACCTCCTATGAACCCTACCACAAATAGAAAAATGAATAGAAAAGAAAGATTCTTTCTCATAACCGCTCTCCTTTCTTCCTTTTAAGGGAAAACAAAAAAACATGGCAGCCGCAGGCTTTAGCCTTCGATAAAATGCACTTTAAAATTGGATTCAGTGTCCCCATAAATGGCGCAACCTGAAGGTTGCAGCTACCATTTCCTTCCTCCCCTTTAGTGTAATAGAAACAATAGCCCGGCCAATGCAAGAAATAACAATGCTGTTAAAAGCTTGACCGTTCCTGTATGTTTCTTTGTTACGAATGCGATCTTCTCAGAGGTTACTCCGAAAAAGGTCAATACAAAAATTCCCACCAGCGGGACGATATACATGATATTGTAGAGGACGAGATTGAAAATGGCGTTTTTCCTCAGTTCGGGGATGCTCATCACGAAACCGATCGTGGGAAGATAAACCTGACCGGTGCAAATTACGGTGCAGACAGCGATAACGAATCCGGCACCGAAGGTGGCCAGCAAACCTCCCTTGAACCGGGCCTGCTCTCGGATGATCTCATGAATCTTCTTTTTCAAACCCATCGGGAGCTGGAGCTTCCATTTCGCAACCTGGCCCCTACGAAAGAGCACATAGTCATAAAGGCTTATAATTCCAAGTACCAAAGCGAAAAGGGCAATAAACAGATAAACCCCCTTGCTAACCAATGGAAAACTGCTCATCTGGTGGAGGAAAGTCATCAGCCCCAATCCAACAAGAAGGTAGGCGATGAAAACACCTGCCGTGAAAACACTGCCATAAAGGAGAATCTCCCTGCTCTTTTTCCCGGCAAAGGTGAGGTAAGACACCAGAAAAATGATTGTGGCAAAGGCACAGGGATTGATGCCATCGATGAAGCCTGCAACCAGCACGGCTGTGAGACTCCATCTTTTGAATCGCTCAATGATACTTTTTTCTCCCTTTTCCAGAGCCTCTTTTGTGACTTTCTCCCATGGGGGTGGTGCCCCTTTCCCCTGATACTTTGTAATCAGTCTTTGAAAACTCTCCAGATGAAGACTTTCTGCCCAAAGGTAGTCTTCACCCATATAGAGTTTATGATCGACCAGCCGCTTGGATTCCGGGACCTGATAGATTTGAGAGAGGGCCTCATCCAGCTTCTTGTTTTCTTCCCTGACGAGGCTGAAAATTCGAATTCTCAAATCAGGAATCTTGGAGGCCCACTTCTTCAATTCGGCCTTCATCTCTTCACAGTGGAGGCATCCCGGCATGTAAAGAAAGGCCGCATAGATGATCTTCTCGGATTTTCTCTCCTCCTCTGTGGGAGCGCGAGGAATCCAGCCTTCCTCCTGGCTAACGACTTCTTTTAACGAAGGCCAACTGGTTCCACCTTTCTCGGTATAGAACCTGACCAGACCCTCCAGATCCCTTCGGATCTCAGCTTCTCCTCCCAAAATTTTGTCGCCAATAATCACGGCTGGAAGTTCTTTCTCCGAATCCTTCAACTCCTTTTCAAATTTGACAAGAAGATCATAATTTTTCAATTGATTGACAGAGAAGGATTGGACTTCGATAGGATAT
>CAZEKS010000669.1:0-1677 GCA_964512795.1 uncultured Syntrophaceae bacterium | reverse complement strand
GTTACGCCTCCCGGGAAGGCGAAGTCGTACGGCGAAACCAGTGCTATCTTCATTTCCGGCACCCCCCAGAACCCTCTGTGGATTTAACTCTTCTTTCCCTTGGGTACCTGAGTCTTTTCGGCAAGCCCGCTGTTGGCGGCGATGAACTCCTCCACCATCCGGTGAGCTTCTTCATCCGAATATTGAACGGGCGGCGACTTCATAAAGTAAGATGAAGGTGCTACCAATGCCCCTTTCAATCCCCGGTCCAATGCCAGCTTACAGCACCTGATAGCATCTATGACCACACCGGCTGAGTTAGGGCTATCCCAGACCTCCAGCTTGCATTCCACCAGCAGGGGCACATCGCCAAAGGTCCGTCCTTCCATGCGGATATGACAAAATTTGCGGTCCAGAAGGAAGGGCACATAATCGCTGGGACCTACATGGATATCATCCGGGTTCATCTTATAGGGTAGTTGTGAAGTTACCGATGTGGTTTTAGATATTTTCTTGGCTTCCAGGCGCTCGCGTTCCAGCATATTCAGAAAATCCGTATTACCGCCGAAGTTCAATTGATAGGTTCTCTCCAATTTTACACCGCGGTCTACGAATAGCTTGGCGAGAATACGGTGAACAATAGTTGCACCAACCTGCGACTTGATATCGTCACCTATGACCGGCAGTCCTTTTTCAGCAAAGCGGTCGCCCCAGTATTTTTCACGTGCAATGAACTGAGGGATGCAGTTCACAAACCCGCAGCCGGCATTCAGTATTTGTTCCACATACCACTTGGTGGCTTCCTCACTGCCCACCGGAAGGTAATTAAGAACCACATCAGTCTTGGTTTCCTTGAATATTTTAACAATGTCAGCGGTGGACCCGGGAGCTTTCTGAATTACCTGGGAAAGATATTTACCCAATCCATCGTGGAGCATACCGCGGGCTACTTTTACCCCCGTATTAGGTACATCACAGAACTTGTAGGTGTTGTTCGGTGCCGTATAGATAGCCTCAGCCAGGTCTTTTCCCACCTTATTGCGGTCGATGTCAATGGCGGCAACAAACTCGATATCGCTCACGTGGTAGCCGCCGAGGTTAACATGCATCAATCCGGGCACAAACTCATCTGCTTTAGCGTTCTTATAGTAGTGAACACCCTGGACGAGTGATGAAGCACAGTTTCCCACGCCGATGATTGCTACATTTATTTTCCCCACGGTTTAAGCCTCCTTTTTTACTGGTTTATAAGGCAGACATGTCTATTTACTGACCGATTACCGTACGGTGGCAGGTCGCCACCAAACAACAATCATAAACGAAATAAGTTCACAGTACAAGCCCTACGCAAACACAGCCAATCTATCATAGCAACTTTAAAGTCAATAATCCAGCCACCCTGTCTGCCTTTATTGAAATTAATCATGATTCCTCTACATATTTGTATTATATCCTGTGTTTATATTAAATATATTACCTTCACTGTCTGTTTCTTCACTCCCGCTTTACGCTTTTGTCATTCCCGTGCAAACGGGAATCCAGGCCGATTCTGGATTCCCAATCAAGTTGGGAATGACACTTTGCCTTAGCGTATAGTCCAGATTACCAGGAGTACATGACCATCAATGATTCATCTGTGTGAGATGATTTTTCAATATGTTACTATACATAGGTGAGTTATACCAATTTTTTACATAC
>CAZEKS010000668.1:0-1682 GCA_964512795.1 uncultured Syntrophaceae bacterium | reverse complement strand
GCCCCGTTTAAGTGTCATTGCGAGAAGTCCCGACCTGTCGGGACGACGAAGCAATCTCTCACCTCCTTCGCAGAGGAGTTGGAATTCTTCAATTTTAGCTATTCTGTGTTAGGATGGCTATTATCAAATGAATTTGAGAGACTAGACGCTAAATTATCCCTGCCTGCCTCAGCTTTACCAGTTCCTGTCTACTATAGCCCAGCATCTGGCAGTAGACCTGTTCATTATGCTCACCTAGCAAAGGAGCGGGACGTTTCACCTGCCATGGCGTAGCCGATAGCTTGTACGGCGCCCCGGGATATTTGAGATTTCCAGCTTCAGGATGGTCAATCTCTACAAAAAATTCCCGATATGCCAGTTGCTCGTCTTCAACAAGCTGTTTTACAGTACGGACAGGCCCAACGGGAACTCCATAGGCAATTGACAGCTTTTCTATCTCATCGGCAGTATGTTCCTGGGTCCAGAGCGTCACCAGCCTGTTAAAATCCTCCATATGCTGGCTCCGTGTAACGGCGTTCTGGAAAATCTCCGCCTGAGCCCAGTCAGGATTGCCCATCATCTCAACCAGCTTTTTCCAGTGCGGGCCAATCCATACACAGACATGGCCATCCTTGCAGGGATACAGGATACCGCCTCGCCTTTTTCTGCCTATCTGTCTGGTGGGATAGAGTCCTTCAACCATGCAGAAGGCAAGTTCCTGACGCACTACGGAAGCCAGTGCTTCCTGCGCCGATACGTCAACGTGCTGTCCTGAACTGCTTGATTGCCGGGCAACTAAGGCAGACATGGTACACAGGCCAGCAGTCAGACCGGTCATGAAATCGGCCGCATGCGCCGGACCCTTGAGCGGACTATATTTTCCCATATCATCCACTCCCTCTGCCGGGTTGCCAAACGCCTCACTGCTCATATGAGAATTGATGAGGTCACAGCTTTTATAGTCTCTATACGGTCCTGTCTGGCCGAAAGGGGTAATTGATGTCATTACCAGAGAGGGGTTCAGCCCGGAAAGACTGTTATATTCCAGCCCGAGTCTTGAAATCTCTTGCGGTGGGCAGCTCTCGATAAGGACATCTGCCCGCTGTGCCAGCCGCTTAAATATTTTCAACCCCGTTCCCGTTTCAATATTGAGGGTAATCCCCAGCTTATTGGTATTCAGAAAAAGAAAGAGTCCGCTTTTTTCTGAGTGAGGCAGGTCTTGAGGGAAGGGCCCCCAGTCCCTGGCTTTGTCACCCGGACCGGCCTTCTCTATCTTGATAACCTCGGCTCCCAGGTCGGCAAGTAGCTTTCCGCAGTAGGGCCCGGAGATGAACTCACTGTATTCCAGTACCTTGATTCCAGATAGCGCTTGTCTATTCACGTTAGGTCCTCTTTCTATTCATCTACTTATAATATTACATAGAAAACAAACCCCTTATTGTCATTCCCGCGAAGCTTGTCCCGTATGAGCGACTTCATCGCCATCCCGATGAAATCGGGACTAGATACGGGAGCTGGAATCCAGGGGAGGATGGTCTGGAGAGGCTGTCTATAAATGTAAAAACATAATATTGTCATTGCGAGACCATCCCGATGAATCCAGATTTTAGCTGGATGAATCTGGAGGCTTCAGCCCGAGTTCAGCGTTCGACTGAGCGTTCGACTGAGCTCACGCCGAAGTCTCACGCCGAAGTCCCGAGGGC
>CAZEKS010000667.1:0-1682 GCA_964512795.1 uncultured Syntrophaceae bacterium | reverse complement strand
CTACCGCTCCTCCACTTCTGCCACCTTGATCCTCAAATGTGAGAGGGGTGGCTACGTCCATCACCAATATCGCTTTTTCAAGGCCTGGAATTAAATGATGGATCTCCCGAATGAGAGCACGTGCGAGGCGAGTTTTGTACTCTTGATAGCTTGAGGACCTTTGCCTCCAGCTCAATCGGTATTTGCCAAAGTGGTTATATTCCGCTTCGGCCCGGATCACAATGGGTGCTCTCCCCTCCGAGGAAACTATGTCCCGGTCCTTTCCCCACAGGCTCACTTCCAGTTCTTGGCCGGCGAGCGCGTCTGGGTCAATCTCCCGAGCGGTCCAGTCGAGGCTCTCTCTTTCCTGGACACTCCTCGCACTTCTTCTATAGATTAACCTGCTTGCCTTTTCAAAGGCTGATAGATCTACTTTACCTGTGTCCACTCCAAGACAGACCTGGAAAACAGAGCCTGTTTGCCGGGCACTAGAGACTGCATCATACCAGTCAGGAGGAATCGTTTTGGGGTCCATTAGTTTGAGGAAAGCGGTTTTATAGTCAGCATTCGAAATGACAGAAGAGGAATCTAACTGAGTTCCATCCTTGAGGATCACACCCAAGACTTTCCCCTGGTCCGCTCGAATCTTGGCTACCTCTTTGTTCAATCGAATCTCCCCCCGGTAGTTGTTCCTTCCAACCACTGCCCTGACTAACCTATCGCAGAAAGGCTGCATGCCTTCTTCCGGAAACCATATTCCTTCATGGCTCATAAGATTCCACATGGCTGCAAGAAGGGGAAGGCCACTGTAAGGTTCTCTTGTCCCAATGCTTCCAAGAATCCTGCGAAGTCTCCAGTCTTTGATCCTGGCATAAAGATACTCCACCGCAGAAACGTTAGGATAGGTCATAGATAGGACGGGGTTTGAATCAGGAATCGCCTGGATGGATATCAATTCATTCATATCCTCAAAAAAATGTTTCACTCCCTCGGCATCGGCGGGGAAGAGTTCTGACAATTCCTTCACCATATCTGCAAAAGAAAGCGACAAAAGGAGGTCCAGACCAAAGGCTCGTATCCGATAGTGAACCCGGGAGAATTTGAGATTCTCATCGATTCCAAGATCTTCAAGAATGGTCTTAACCAGGCCTGGATGGCTGAACCCAAGGGGTCCCATGGGAAAGGGAAATCCCTTCCGGTGATAGACATAGGCCGTCCCACCGATATGGGGGTTTTTCTCCAAGACTAAGACGCGGAGACCTGCTTTACCCAAATGGGCTGCGGCCGTGAGCCCACCCATGCCCGCACCAATGACAATGGCATCCCAATTTCCCCTCATATCGAAAGACATATCATAGGATTTCATATTGAACAACCCTTTGACCGGAACGTGCCCCGTCCCGTCCTAACGGGATGGGCGGAGAGCTTCACTTTTTCTTTACACTTTTCAATCCTATTTGGATGGATGGCGTTTATGTTCCAGTTCCAGAATGTTTTTTCATTTGAATAAAATGGTTCCAAATATTTCCTGAGATATAGGAGTGGAGAATTGGAAGGAGGGGGTCCCGAAGAGGACCCCCCTCAAGGCGTCAACGATTAATAGTTTTCTGCAAGGACTTCAAAGTGGGCACGAGGGTGCTTGCACACCGGACATTTTTCAGGGACTTCCTTGCCTTCGAAAACATAACCGCAGTTTCGGCAGT
>CAZEKS010000666.1:0-1685 GCA_964512795.1 uncultured Syntrophaceae bacterium | reverse complement strand
CAAAGTTCCCGGAAGGCCGCCGGCCCATTCAAGACCGGATAACGAATTCGTAATTGAGTAATTGAGTAATTCGGCAATTGAAACTCCGGCGCCGGCCTTTATTTCATTGCCGTTTTTTTTGAGAAATTTTATATTCGGTTTCAAAACAAGACCATCATAGCCGGCATCGCCAATCAAAAGATTCGTCCCGCCTCCGAGTATAAAAATTTTAAGTTTTTGTTTCCTGGTCTCCTCAACCGCCCATCTCACCTCGTCAATGTTTTTCGCCTCAAAAAAAACCTTGGCTGGCCCGCCGATTTTGTAATTACTATATTTCGCCAGGATAATATTCCTCTTGAACTCCATAAATAGCCGTTCCACCCGAAATCCCATAGCAATTATGAGGTGCCGGGTGGAACGGCTATGGTGACCTCCAATTCTGTTTGTTATGAATGAGTGCTCTATAGCCGCTCCGCTATTATCATAAAACAATAAACACAAAAAATAAAAGGGGGCGCGGTGTATTGCGCCCCTAGATTTGCCGTCAAGCTTCTATAGTTTCTATAGGCACGGGTACGGGCGGGAACTCTCTTAACTCGTCAATGCGCTTAAGAACAATACTGCATACCCCGCAAATGGCCTCCTCCGGGTGTACATTCAGATTACAATCGCCGTCGCTCTTCGCGGTAATTTCTCTGCCCAGCTTCCTGGCGGCCTCTTCGCAACTTTCGGCCTGCACATAGCCAAGGGGTATTACACGAATATTAGTACAATCGCAATTCCACGGATGGTGCATCCTAATAGCCAGGAAAAATGCCATTAAACCCTCCTTGCATAACTCATTGCTGCTATATTTGTATTCCAAAATAGTAAAAATGTCAATTTTTATAAAGTAAAAAAACCAAAAACCCCTTGCGGGTCGCGAGTCGCCATACGGCGATTCGCTCCCACGAACCCAGCGGTTCGTGTGCTCCGCCACGGGAAAACTCCCGTTTTCCCGACCCCTTTTACCCGCAAGGGGGTTTTGGTGAAAAACCAAAACCCCCTTGCGGGGGCCTTGGCCAAACAGATTAGTGGGACATACCTCGGTCGACGTCGTCGTCAAGGTACGCTCGCACTCATCCAAATAGCATTATAGCAAATACCACTCAAAAAAGCAATAGCCTGTGCAAAACAGGCCTTCCGGACTAATGGCCTCCCACTACCACTCTATATATATAAAACGCGCTTAATTAAGAGAGTTGTTAAACAATTTCAATCGTTCCGAAACAATTTTCTTAATACCCGCTACTGCTGGCGGCAGAATCTTGTACGGCGCGATTTCACTCGGATTTTCGGCGAGCCCTTCTTCCACGCCGCGGCGCCAGGCAAGGCGGATTTCGGTATTGATGTGAATTATATTGATGCCGGCTTTGATGGCGGCAACAAAATCCTCGTCCGCCGTGCCGGAGCCGCCATGCAGTGTAAGCGGAATTTTCACCGCTTCTTTAATCGCTCTTATCCTCCCGATATCCAGCCGCTTTTCCGCGTAAGTCCGCGTGCCGTCCGCGTCTGTCCGCGCTAAGAGACCGTGCATGTTCCCCACCGCCGGCGCAAGCACGTCCCATTTTGTTTCCTTTACCAACCTCTGCGCTTCTTCCGGCGTAGTAAGTTCTATCCCCTCTGGCCGCTCACTTAAGACTTCCGACGAGCCGCCGATGTAGCCA
>CAZEKS010000665.1:0-1686 GCA_964512795.1 uncultured Syntrophaceae bacterium | reverse complement strand
ACGATCACGCGGTTCAAGCCATGTTCCTTAACGGCGTTTTTGATCTTTTCCTGCGTATCCTGGGAGCAGGTGTAGAGATTCTCATCCGCATGGACAACATTGGGCAGGGTGCTTGCGTACTCCTTGACGGCAGGAACGTCCACCACCCCGCCGATATTGATGCCGCAGTGGCAGACAAAAACGCCGATCCTGGCTTCCTCTTCCGGTTTTACCTCGTCTTCCGGCGGATATTCCTTTTTCGTGGCCAGCGTTCCCCTCGCGGAGGCGATCATTTCTGCAGCGGCTGCGGCGGCGCCGCTTGCCTGGGCAACGGTCTCAGGGATATCCTTCGGCGACTGAAAGGCGCCGCAGACATAGATTCCTTCCCTCGAGGTGGCAAGGGGAGTAAAGGTTTCCGTCTCGCAGAATCCGAACCTGTTCAGCTTGACCCCCAGCCTCGCCGCCGTATCCCGGACGGATTTCGAAGTGGTCATCCCCAGGGAAAGAACGACAAGATCAAACTCTTCTTCGCTTGCCCCCCCCTCTTCATTCAAGTAAGTGACAAGAAGATTGCCGTTTCTCTGTATTTCCCTGACCTTGGAGACCATGCTCCTGATGAACCGGACATCATAGTCGGCCTTCGCCCGCTCATAATAGGCGTCGAATCCCTTTCCGTAGGCCCTGATATCCATATAGAAAATAGTAGGCTTGACAAAATGGACATGCTCCTTGGCGATGATTGCCTCTTTTACGGCATACATGCAGCAGATGGACGAACAATAGTCGTTGCCGCATTTCACATCGCGGGATCCGACGCATTGGATGAAGGCGATTCTTTCGGGAATGGCGCCGTCGGAGGGGCGCAGCAGATGGCTGCGATGGGGACCGGTCGCGCTTAACATCCTCTCCAGCTCGATGCTCGTTATCACGTTGGGAAATACGCCGTAGCCGAATTCAGGCCGGCGCTTGGCATCGAATACCTCGAATCCGGGCGCAAGGATGACGGAACCTACGGATATTTTCTCCTCGCTTTCCCTGTCTCCATAATCAACGGCGCCGGCGAGGCACACCCTTTCGCAGAGGCCGCAACCGATGCAGGCTTCCCTGTCGATGAGGAAGACCTTGGGGATGGCCTGCGGGTACCGGAGATAAACCGCCGCCCGTTTGCTCATTCCTTCGTTATAGCTGTCGATCGCCGTGACGGGACAATGTTTGGCGCACTCCCCGCAGCCCGTGCATTTATCAGCGCGAATGTACCGGGGCCTGCGGATGATCGTGGCCTCAAAAGAACCGGGCGGGCCGAGGATTTCCTTTACTTCGGCGTTCGTGATGACCCTGATGTTCCTGTGCCGTCCGGAATCCACAAGTTTCGGCGACATGATGCACATGGCGCAGTCGTTTGTCGGAAAGGTCTTGTCGAGCTGGGACATCACCCCGCCGAGGGTGGGCGAGCTGTCTACGAGATACACATAAAACCCCGATTCCGCCAGATCAAGCGAGGCCTGCATCCCGCCGATTCCGCCGCCCACCACCATTACCGCGCCGACCGGTTTAGCCGGATCGCTGTGAGTTGTCCTGTCTGAAAATTCCATGAGCAGATCGCGCCCCTCGCATCAATACAGCAGCCAGTTCAGCCGCTTCTTACATATCGCGGATAATGACTTTCTTCCGCCGGATCGAAACCGATTCTCCCCTCTCCTACCAGAG
>CAZEKS010000664.1:0-1687 GCA_964512795.1 uncultured Syntrophaceae bacterium | reverse complement strand
TCGTGATAGAAAGGCCCGATGTTGCGGGCGGGATCGCCGCCCGGCCTCTCGATCATGATGACGTCCGCCCCAAAGTCAGCCAGCGCCTTGCCGCAGAGAAAACCCTTCTCGTTGGTGAGGTCGAGGATACGATAGCAGCTTAGCAACTAGCTCCCCCTTAATTCTACTCAATCTTGGCTAATTAGTGCACAAGTTTTTCCTCTCCCTTGACGGGAGAGGCCAGGAGAGGGTGAAACACCGTTATACCCCCTCACTCTAACTCTCTCCCACCAGGGGAGAGAGAACCTGCCCACGAGCAACCATGATTACCCATTATTATCTCTGCCTGAATCCCCCGCCCCGCTACTCGAACATGATGACGTTGCGCAGGCCTTCCCCCTTCTCGGTGGACTTGATGGCCTCGTTGATGCGTTCCAAGGGATAGCGCCCGGTTATCAGCTCGTCCAGCTTGAGACGCCCTGTCTGGTAAAGCATCACCAGGCGCGGAATGTCCCTTTTCAGGTCGGCCGCCCCCATGAAGCCGCCAATGATGTTTTTCTCCGTGGGTATTATCTCCATCGGCGAGAAGCAGAGCTGCTCGCTGACCGGGGGTAGCCCGATCAGGACGGTCGTGCCGCGCGAGGCGGTCAGCGCCATGCCCTGGCGGATGGCGGCGATGCTGCCGACGGTGATAAAGGCGAAGTCCACCCCTCGTCCCTCCGTCAATGCTTTGACCGCCTCGACGGCGTCCTTTCTGCCGGCGTTCACGGCATGCGTGGCCCCGAAGGCCATTGCCTTTTTCATCTTGTCGTCCAGCATGTCCATGGCGATAATCGGATAGGCGCCGACGAAGACTGCCCCCTGGATGGCGTTGACGCCGACTCCCCCCGCCCCCATGACCGCGACGCTCTGGAAGGGCCTGACCTGGGCGCGCTTGACCACGCCGCCGAAGCCGGTGCTGACCCCACAGGCCAGCAGCGCCACCCGGTCGAGGGGCATGTCGGCGGGGACTTTAACCACCTGGGACTCGCTCACCAGGATGTGCTCGGCGAAGCCGGCCACGCCGGCCTTCTGGTCCAGGGGCTGGCCTTTCCCGTTGCGCAGGAGGACCTTGGTACGGGGAGCGAGCTTGATACCGCAGAGGTGAGGCAGCCCGGAGGTGCAGTAGTAGCACTCGCCGCAGGACGCCAGCAGCGAAACTACGACGGGGTCGCCGGGTTTGACCGACTTAACGCCTTGACCGACTTCCTCGACGTGGCCGGCGGACTCATGCCCCCCGATGAAGGGAAGCGGGCCGGGCAACTCGCCTTTAATATCGTGGACATCGCTGTGGCAGACCGCCGTGGCGGCCACGCGCACCCGCACTTGCCCTTTGCCGGTGGCGGCCAGCTCCACCTCCTCGACCACCAGGGGTTTACCGAACTCGTAGCAAACTGCAGCTTTCATCGTCCTCCTTTTGCCTTAAAAATATCCGGTACCGGCTAAGCAATACCTGCAACCATTTTTACCCTTAATAGAGGCTACAACATTAACCCCACCCAAGTCAACTCCCCTGCTTACACTCTAAATTCTAAATTCTAAACCGGGGGTGGGGGCTGTAGGATTTAGGATTTAGTATTTAGTATTTCATAGTTTTGTAACCTTTTGTCTAAAGAATTTATGACTATTCAACAGGAAAAACGTTAGCCTATTAATAAGGAGCATTGAG
>CAZEKS010000663.1:0-1690 GCA_964512795.1 uncultured Syntrophaceae bacterium | reverse complement strand
TTCCGTCCCATCACGCCCTCGCCAGCGCCACGCCGATCATGGCGGCGAGCAATGCGATCAGCCAGAACCGTTGCACCACCTGGGTCTCGCTCCAGCCCAGTAATTCGAAATGGTGGTGCAATGGCGCCATTTTGAATAGACGCTTTCCCTTGGTCCATTTGAAATAGATCACTTGGAGGATCACGCTGGCGGTCTCCGCCACCGGGATGATCGCGATGACCGGAAGGAGCGCCCATTGCGCGGTCATCAGCGCCACCACGCCAAGCAAAGCGCCCATCGCCAAGGATCCGGTGTCTCCCATAAAGAGTTCGGCGGGATGCGCGTTGTACCAGAGGAAAGCGAACAACACTCCGACGAGAGTGAAACAGAAACGCATCAGGAAGACCTGCCCCTGCAACGCGGCCACCATCCCATAAGCGGCGAAGGCCGTCGCGGAGATGATCCCGGCCAGGCCGTCGAGCCCGTCGGTAATGTTGATCGCATTGGTGGAGCAGATGATGATAAAAGCGGCGATCGGCACGTACCACACACCCAGATTAAAATCGATCGGCACTCCCGGGAGGTACGCATTCGGAACGTGGAGCACGTACTGCAATCCCACCGCCACCAGAATGGCGACCAGGATCTGCAGGAGAAATTTCACCCTGGCCCTCATCGGCCTACCCCTCAACCCCAGGATGTCGTCAACCGCTCCGAGGAAGGCAAACGCTATCATCACTCCCAGCGGCAGAAGGACCGATCGGCCCAACAGCGTCCGGCCGAGGATCGGCACCGTGTTGAGCAGCAACGTCATGACCAGAACGGGAATAACGATCAACAATCCACCCATGGTCGGCGTACCCAATTTAATCTGGTGGCTGCGCGGCCCTTCCACCCGGATTTTTTTCCCCACGCCCCAATGGCGCAGGATTCGGAGCAAGGGACTGCCCCAGATGACGGTCAACGCAAAGCCAATGGCTCCCAGGCTGAGCGCTATCGGAATTTGGCCGTTCATTCCGGCACCTCCAAGGCCAGGACGATTTCATCCAGCTTCGACGCGCGCGATCCCTTCACCAGAACCACGTCTCCCTCGCCGACCTTGTCCTTCAAGAACTCCAGCGCGCCTGAGGCGCTTCCCACCAACGCGATCTTTGCCGAAGACAAACCCTGGGAGTGGGCCTCTTCGGCGATCCAGCGGGCTTTTTCCCCCACCGCCACCAAAAAATCCACCACTCCCACAGCCCGCGCACCGACCATCCGGTGCCCGGTTTCCTCGAATTCCCCCAGTTCCAGCATGTCGCCGAGCACCGCCATCTTCCGGCCGTCAAGCTCCGCGAGCAAATTCAACGCCGCAATCATCGAATCCGGGGACGCGTTGTAGGTGTCGTCGATCAGGAGCGAGTTGCCCGGTCCGGTGACCGCGACGAGCCGAAGCTGGGTGGAGGGCGTGAGCAATCCATCGATGATTTCCTGCCAATTCAAGCCTTCCGTCAATCCGACGGCGGACGCGCGCATGGCGGTGGGGACCGAGTGCTGCCCGAGCAGGGGAAGATGAATATGCAGGGTTTCCCCCGCATAATGCAGGGCGAAACTCACGCCTTCCAATCCCAATCCCTCGATATGGTCGGACCAGAGATCCGATTCCGGGCTCAGGCCATACGTGAAGACTCTGGCTTTCGTCCGGGATGCCATCGAAAGCACACGGGGATCG
>CAZEKS010000662.1:0-1697 GCA_964512795.1 uncultured Syntrophaceae bacterium | reverse complement strand
ATTTCCTGAAGTCGGTGCCTTATTTCGCCGGGCTGAGCCAGGCGGATATCGAGGCCATCGGCCGCTATGTCTTCGAAAAGAAGGCCGGGCGCGGCGATATCCTCGTCTTCGAAGGGGAGCCGTGCCAGGACCTGTATTTCGTCGTCCAGGGGGTCGTCAAGGTCTTCAAGACCTCGGCCGACGGCAAGGAGCAGATTTTCAGCATCATCCGGCCGGGCGAGTCCTTCAACGACGTGCCCGTCCTCAACGACGGCGTCAACATCTTCAGCGCCGAGGCGATGGGCCCGGCCCTCCTGCACGGCGTTAAGAAAAAGGATATGAGGACGATCATCCGGGACAACCCGCAGGTCGCCATAAATGTCGTCCAGGTGCTTTCACGCCGCGTGGTGGAGCTGGTATCGCTCGTGGAGGACCTGTCTTTCCGCCACGTCAACAGCCGCGTCGCCAAGATGTTGCTGGAATATATCGGGTCCGACCCGGGCGAAAAGCCCCGGCTGACCCAGCAGGAGATGGCCGCCATGATCGGGACGGCGCGCGAGATGGTGGGGAGGTCCCTCAAGTCGCTGGAAGGGGCGGGGGCCATCAGGATCGAGCGTAACCGCATCGTCATCTCCGACCAGAAGGCCCTCAGGCAGCAGGCGGGGGTGGACTGATGAGAGAAATGTCGCAGACAGGGAGCGGCGCGGGCCTTAAGCTATTATTGGTGTGAGGTGCACATGGACGTAATGCCGGTTATCGAGGTTGAGAAATGCCAGGGCTGCGGCCTCTGCGTGGATGTCTGCACCTGCGGCGCCCTTAAGGTCGTCGGCGGGACGGTCCAGGCCGTTAAGGTAGAGGACTGCGGGTGGTGCACGATGTGCGAGCTTGTCTGCCCCAACGGGGCGATCTCGTGCCCCTTCGAGATAGTCGTCGAGGAGGACAGGGGCTAAAAAAGGAAAGCCGCTGACCTGACCACTTTGCCCCCTTTCCTTCTGAAGGATAGGGGGAATCGGTTTTTTAGAGGGATTTTGCCGTCATTTCAGAATTATTTAATTGGGATAAAAGTCGCATACACAACAAATTTAGCGAGATAAACTATTTATATAGTTATACAAGCACACAATTGGGGGTGCTTTATGCGAAATAGAGTCAAAGTAAAAGAAAGAGATATACCGAAGCCGTCACCGGACGCCTGTCATCACTTCTGGATGATCGACGTCGCCAACGGGCCGACCAGCTGCGGCAAGTGCAAGTACTGCGGGGCCACCAAAGAGTTCTATAACGCCTTTCCGGACTTCAACCCGATGAAACGCGGCGGCAACCCGCTCACGCTGCCCGTGCTGCCCGACGTAGCTGTCGATAAGGACAGCGAGTCCTGAGGTGGAAGGGCAATGGACGTAAAGATATACACCACGCCGACCTGAGGCTACTGTCACCAGGCCAAGAGTTTTCTTGACGGGCTGGGTGTGCAGTACACCGAGGTCGACGTTTCGCGGGACCGGGCCGGGGCGCAGGAAATGATACAAGTTTCCGGGCAGATGGGCGTGCCGGTCACGGTTATCGACGGCCAGGTCGTGGTCGGCTTCGACCGGGCGCGTTTGCAGGCGCTGCTGGCCACGGCCGGGAGAGGCGCCACCGTGCATCTCGGCGTGGCCATCGGAGACGCCAGCCGCCAGGCCCAGAGGACGGGCAACATCCCCATATTCGGGGCGTTCATC
>CAZEKS010000661.1:0-1700 GCA_964512795.1 uncultured Syntrophaceae bacterium | reverse complement strand
GGCGGCAGCCATGATGAGGCCAGGGATGATTTTGTCGCAGGTCCCAATCATCACAGCGGCGTCGTAGCTTGCGTGCTCGATCATCATCTCTACAGAAGCGGCTATCAGATCCCGACTGGGCAGAAGCTTTGGTCAAGGCACACGCGAGCGCGCCTTTTGCCGCAGTGGGGCCCGTGGTACTGAACGCCAACCCCACCAGCCACGCAAGTTGGAGCTGTTTCCTGGTCTACTACGGCATGTTCATGCAGGCTCAGGCCCCGGAACAGATACGGCACCTGCCCGGGAACCAGTCGTCCTATCGCAAGGAGGTGCTGCTCGCATACGGTTCACGCCTGCCCGATATGCTGCAAGCTGAGTTCACACTCCAGGCGGAGCTGCGGGCAGCAGGAATGGCCCTGCGTCAAGAACCAGAAGCGAAGGTCTTCCACCTGAACTACTCGAGGATCGGTCCTGCCGTGAGAGAGTACTACCTGGCATCACGGGTATTCGCCGCCCAGCGGTGCCACGGGTGGGCCGCGGCAAGACGGCTGGTGTATGTATGTGGCTCGCCTCTGCTGCCGCTGATTCGAGTGAAGCGAATCCTGGCGCAGGCACGCGGGGCGGGCCTGTCCGTTCGTGTGACGGCCGGCGCGCTCGCGCCCGCCATGTTGATTCTCTGTGCCGGAGCCGCCGGAGAGTTCCTCGGCTATGCCCTGGGCCCCGGCGGAGCCAAGGCATCGTTGATGAGATTTGAACGGGGGCATGCCGGCCTGTTCACCCGCCAGGATCTGGAGGCAATCTCGTTGTCCCCGGGCCTGCGTCCGGAATCTGCTCGCGGCCAGGGCCGATCCCATGTATGATTTCTCCATCATCACGCCGACCTATGGAAGGGCCGTAAGCCTGGCTCGGCTATTGCACTCCCTCACCCGGCTGGACTACCCCTCTGAGAGATTCGAGGTGATCGTGGTGGATGACGGCGGTCCGATCCTGTTGGACGAGACAGTCTCGGCCTTCCGAAACCAGCTCCACGTGCGGCTGTTGCGCCAAGAGAACCAGGGCCCCGCGGCAGCACGCAACTACGGGGCACGCGAGGCTGCCGGGCGCTATCTGGCCTTCACGGATGACGACTGCCTGCCAGACGCCGGCTGGCTGCGAGAGCTGCATCAAGCGCTACAGAAAGCTCCGACGGTGGTCTGCGGCGGCCGGACCACCAACCTCTACACCAGAAACCTCCCCGCCCAGGCCACGCAGCTTCTGATGGACTACCTGTACCAGAACTACAACCCCACCCAGAGGGCTGGAGCGTTCTTCCCCACGCACAACCTGAGCGTGCCCAGGGATGAATTCCTGGCACTGGGCGGGTTCGACGAGCAGTTGCGCTTTGGGGAGGACCGCGAGTTCTGCTACCGCTGGCATTCGTGCGGCGGTCTTTTCGTGTACACGCCGCGAGCGGCCGTGCAGCATGCGCGCCTTCTCAGCCTCCGCGAATTCATTCACCTCCATTACCTGTATGGCGGGGGCACCGCTGCTTTCCGCAGGGCGTGTAAGCGGAAGGGGATGAAGACAGTGGACCTCAGCTCCCCTTCGTGGTACTTGCACCTGCTACTGTACGGGGTAAAGAGAGAACCAGGCTGGCGGGGCGTCGCGCTGAGTCTGCTGCTAGCGGGCAGCCAGGCCGCGACCCTGGCCCCCGAGAGCGTGGCGCCGATCGCGGGTGGCCT
>CAZEKS010000660.1:0-1705 GCA_964512795.1 uncultured Syntrophaceae bacterium | reverse complement strand
ACGTGCCCGTGCATGACCTCCACCGGGAAGCAGGTCTCGGCCACCAGCATGCCCAGAGAGCGGGTCACCAGGGGCCGGTCGGACCGCCGGGAGAGCATCACTCGGAAACCAAGCTCCTCGAAGAAGGCCCGCCAGTAAGGGAACTGCTGGTAGTAGACCATCAGCCCCCGGGGAATGCCGATCGTGGGGGGAGCCATTTGCGACCCCGCGATTGCGGCGGAGGCTACTGCCGACCCCGCTCTGGCGACGCCCCCTGCCCAGGCGGCGTCGGCGCCCTCCACCTGCCAGTCCCCGAGCAGGAGCTGCTCCCGCAGCCTGACCAGGTTGGGAATCTCGCGCCGCCTGCGCTCCTTCTCCTTCTGCACCTCCGGGGGCTGGTGACGGTCGCAGCGGTCTCCGTAGATCAGCGACCGCTTTTTGGCAACCGGTTCGGCTTCCTCGGCATCTTCGCTTTCGAGGGCGAGATCTTCGATCTGCAGCTCAACCCGGCAACACGGATCGGACCCTTCACGCTGGTCCATCGAAGCTGATGTTATTCGAGCGATGAAGTGGCCATGCACTACCGACCCTATGCCCTCAAGGGCTTCGGCCGGATCAATGCCGAGTTTCTTCATGGTCACGTCTGTGAGGGCCAACCTCAATTCATATGGAAACTCTGGCTTTTCCGACATCGGGATCGGCATTGACGTTTCGTAGCTCTCCTCATCGTCGAGAGCCATAGAGACCAGTTTCATCATTGCGCCCTCGCAAATTCGTGGTGATGGATGTCGGCAGCTACGACGTAGGCAAGATGCGCGGCTGCGGCGCAGTCGAACAATCCGAGCGATCGACGCTTGCCATGCCCATCGACGATTCTGGACTGAAACCGTCCTTGGTGCGGCTTCACCCCTTTGAGCCCCGTGGTGCTATCGCGGCGCACCCTCTTGTTCTGCGCATTCTGCTTGTGGGTGGCCTCTCGAAGATTGACCCAGCGGTTGTCGCCTTTGTCGAGATTTTCGTGGTCTACCAATTCCTCTGGATAGACACCGGTCATGTACAGAACGGCCAGCGATGAGGCGGGGTAGCTGAACCCCAACATGAATATCCGCCGATACCCCTTCTTGTCGAAGGAACCAGCCTCTTTTCCCGCGTCGCGGGATTGCATAAGCGCCTGAACTCGCTCGGCGGAATACTTTCCACCATCGATTGTTTCGATCGGCCGCAACAGCCACGTAAAAACGCCAGTCTGCGGCTCATAGTGGAGCAGCTTCTTGAGCGTTTCTTGCGTGATGTCGCGCTTGTGCATCGCCATCACTCGTTCCCCGCTGCAGCATTGGCTTCCTCGACTGCAGCCGGGGCGACGTCGGCCTGTTCGGCTTCCTTGGGCGCATCGCCGACCATCTCCAGGTCGTGGGCGGAGTGCATCTCCTCGATCGCCTTCTCGTGCCGGGCGTGCATCTGGGTGAGCTCGTCCTTATGGCGACCGTGCATGTCTTTGCGCTCAGCCATGTGGGTCTTGAGCAGCGACTTGCGGGCCTCTGACTGCTTCGCGCGGGGATCGGCCTTGGCATCGGGAGCCGGATCTGCGGCCTTGGCGCCGTCGGTGTCGGCCTTGGCCATGGCATCAGCCTTGGGCGCGGCCTCGCTCGGCTTCTCGTCCTTGGGCTTGTCCGCCTTCTTTTCCATCGAGTCGTATTTCAGGGCCATGGCGGTCAGTCCTTGCTGT
>CAZEKS010000659.1:0-1707 GCA_964512795.1 uncultured Syntrophaceae bacterium | reverse complement strand
ATAGGCATCAAGACAGTGATGATTACCGGCGACAATCCGATGACGGCGGCGGCAATCGCCGCCGAGGCGGGCGTGGACGACTTCCTGGCGGAGGCCACGCCGGAGAACAAGCTCAAACTGATTCGGGAATATCAGGCCCAGGGACACCTCGTGGCGATGACGGGCGACGGAACAAACGATGCGCCTGCACTGGCGCAGGCGGACGTGGCGGTCGCAATGAATACCGGCACGCAGGCGGCCAAGGAAGCGGGCAATATGGTCGATTTGGACTCCAACCCGACCAAGCTGCTGGATATTGTCCAAATCGGCAAGCAAACACTGATGACCCGCGGGGCGCTGACCACCTTCAGCATCGCCAATGACGTGGCCAAGTATTTTGCAATCATACCAGCCGCGTTCGCCTCGACCTACCCCGCCCTTAACACCATCAACATAATGCGGCTGGCTACGCCGGATAGTGCGATTCTCTCGGCAGTAATCTTCAATGCGATTATCATAGTATTCCTGATTCCGCTGGCGCTAAAGGGCGTAAAGTATCGCCCGATGCCCGCGACGCAATTACTGAGAAAGAACCTGCTTATTTACGGCGTTGGCGGAATAATTATCCCGTTCATCGGAATCAAATTGATTGATATGCTACTGGTAGCAATGCACCTGGTGTGATTAAATGATTGGGGCAAGATAATTATGATACGTATTCTGCGACAATCTGTGGTTTGCCTGGCGTTATTCACCGTGATTACGGGCGTCGTTTATCCCCTGGTTGTAACCGGTATAGCTCAACTGGCGTTCCCGCACCAGGCCAACGGCAGCTTGATAATCAGCAACGGCAAATCTTTCGGCTCTTCACTGATAGGGCAATCGTTCAGTAATCCTAAGTATTTCTGGTCCCGACCATCGGCGACTTCGCCGGTGCCCTATAATGCCGCGAATTCATCCGGGTCGAACCTGGGACCGCTCAACCCGGCTTTGATGGAGAATGTCAAGGCCAGGATTGAGCAATTGAAGACCGCAGATGCCGCGAGTAAACCATTAGTGCCGGTTGACCTGGTCACGGCGTCAGGCAGCGGCCTTGACCCGGACATAAGCCCTGCGTCGGCGGAATACCAGGTCCCCCGCGTCGCAAAACTGCGCGACCTCGATGAATCCAAAGTAAGGGAGCTTGTCGCCAAACATACTAAGAACAGGCAGCTTGGCATCCTGGGCGAGCCGCGGGTTAACGTGCTGGAGCTTAATCTTGCCCTGGATGACCTGCAAAGTAAATAAGCCGATAACGAATGGATAATCAGCGACCAAATCCTGATGAGCTGCTCGAACAAATCCGCGAAGAACAGAAGGCGCAGATTCGCGGCAAACTCAAGATATTCTTCGGCTACGCAGCAGGCGTCGGCAAAACCTATTCGATGCTGGAGGCCGCCAGGACACAGGCGATTGACGATGTGGACGTAGTCATAGGGTATGTCCAGCCCCACGCCCGACCCGAGACCGAGGCCCTTGTGCTGGGCCTGGACATCCTGCCGAACAAAGAGGTGGAATACAAGGGCATTAAACTCAAGGAGTTTGACCTCGATAAGGCGCTGGCCCGTAAGCCAGCGGTATTAATCGTTGATGAGCTGGCTCATACAAACGCTCCCGGCCTGCGACACACCAAGCGATGGCAGGACGTGGAGGAATTGCTGGACGCTGACATTAACGTCTATACAACGC
>CAZEKS010000658.1:0-1716 GCA_964512795.1 uncultured Syntrophaceae bacterium | reverse complement strand
GGTCGAATATATTGCATCGTATCATAAATAGCAAGCCCGGAGGTCACAATCCCTCCTGGGGAATTGATATAGAGATGAACATCTTTGTCAGGATCTTCCGATTCTAAAAAAAGCATCTGGGCAATCACAAGATTGGCCACATCATCATCAATCGCTGTCCCAAGAAAGATGATTCGCTCCTTTAGAAGACGAGAATAGATATCGTAGGCCCGTTCGCCCCTTCCATCCTTTTCAATTACAATCGGTATCAGTGTCATCGTTTTTTCCCTCAAGCATAGGTGATGTTTGCTTTTTCAAGCAAAAAATTCAACGTCTTATCCCGGATGATCCCGGCCTTCACTTCGGGGAGGAGACCATTCTTCTCGTAATATCGTTTCACCACATCGAATTTTTGATGCATCCTCTCTGCCATCTCTTGGAGACGAGCCTCTGCTTCTTCATCGGTGACCAGAATCCCTTCCTGACCCGCAATCCTTTCAAGAATCAGAAAAGTCTTGACCTGCCTCTGGGCCACGGCCCGATAATCCCCTTGGAGTTTCTCCTCTGTGATACCCAAATTTTTAAGATCAACCCCCTGGGCAGCCAGTCTTAACTTGGTGTCCGAGACCAGGGTTTTAGCCTGCTCCTCCACCAAACTTCCTGGAACCTCGAAGGGGTTTGCTTCAAGCAATTGATCCACCACCTGATCTTTTAACTGTCGTTCTAATGCCAGCTCCTTCTCCTTTTCGATCTCCCCTTTCAATTTCGCTTTTAATTCTTCGAACGATGAATAATCACCCAAATCTTTCGCAAATTCATCATCGAGAGGGGGAAGGATCTTTTCTTTAATCTCTTTGATCTTAACGTGAAATGAAATGGTCTTCCCAGCCCACTTCTGATATCTATAATCCTCAGGAAAAGAGACCTCAATTTCTCTCTCCTCTTCCGGCTTCAACCCAGTCAACTTCTCCTCGAAGGTCGGAATGAACTGTCCACTTCCAACCTCCACCGTAAAATCGGTCGCCTTCCCTTCCTCCAGAGGTTTACCACCCAGGCTCGCCTCATAATCGACGATGACATAATCTCCAGGTTGGATGGGTCTGGCCTCTGAAATCGTTTTTAAATTGGCATGAAGGTTTTGGAGGGCTTTCAAGCGCTCCTCTACTTCTTCGTCTTTCACCTCTTCCTTTTTCCCTTCAATCTTCAATCCTGTATACTCTTCCAGTTGGATATCAGGTTTGACTTCAATCACAGCAGAATATTGAAACGGCTTGCCCTCCTCAAATTCTCCAGGATCAATGACAGGTGGAGAGACGGGTTGAAGATCAGTCTCCGAGAGGGCTTGTGGAAAGGTATCCTGAATCAGTTTTTGGACAACCTCTGCTTTGACATAATCTTTGAAATATCTTTCCAAGATGTTCCTGGGAACCTTTCCGGGCCGAAACCCTTTGATCTTGGCCTTCTTACCCAAATCTTTATAGAAAGATTCAACCTCTTTGGTAATCTTGTCTTCCGGAATCTCTATAGATACCTTTTTCTTAATGGAGCTGATCTCTTCGACACTGGCTTTCATCAAACGTCCTCATGAGTCATTGAGTTATTGAGTCATTAGTTACCAAAAACTGCTCACTGCCCTCTGCTTTCTACTCTCTATCTTTAATAGATGGTGCCGAGGGCGGGACTCGAACCCGCACAGTCTCTCGACCACGAGATCCTAAGTCTCGCGCGTATTCCAAT
>CAZEKS010000657.1:0-1718 GCA_964512795.1 uncultured Syntrophaceae bacterium | reverse complement strand
GCATCAGTTTCCGAATAAATTGATCAATTTTCATAATTATCTAATTCTAATTAATACGTTAAATTCTAAATAAGATGTTATGTGCACACAAAGAGATTTAAATTGTATACATTGGTCATCGGTTAAGAACTTACTTCCATCTCCCACTAGTGTTTTTCATTTCACCTTTTCATTAAAACCATTCTTCTCTGAACCTTTCTCTGTTTACATGCGGATCCAATGCTTGACTTTCATATACACTCATTATCGTTTCAAAAGTTCTTTGAATTCCACATCTATTCAGAATTACTGTCAACAAATCTGATGCATTCTCTGCAAATATTGTGCTCCAACGTAACTGCGTATATTGAGCCATTTTTTCAGGATGAGCTGTTGAGTTTCTGACAAGAGAATAAATTCTTCTGCTAACGATTAGTGTCAACATTGCTGTCCATATTAGAGCCTCAATTACCTGCACATTCTTTGTTTCAAGAACTTCAAGAGCGTATTTGCTTTTTAACTCCTTAAACAGCAGTTCTATGTCCCATCTTGCTCCATATAATTTTGCAATGTCTTTTGCATCCAAAACATCTTTCTGGATATTTGTGATGTATGTGTGGTGTTTTTCGTCTTCATCATTATATACCGCAACAAGACGTACACACATCTCATCCTGTTTTTGCTTGCCTTTGTATACTCTTCTTTTAAACTTTATTTTCACAACAGCATCAAGATCTTTTCCTGAAAGTTGCTTAATACACTCACTAACAGGTTTTCCAGTGAACTCTTTGCCTTTTGTTTTAGAAAGTCCCTCTTCAACAGAAACAAGAATAGGATCCATATTCTTCCTAATTCTTGAGACAAAATATCCTCCATTTTCCTCAACTCTTGCAAACATTTGGCTTTTGTAAAAACCAAGATCAACAAGAAGAATGCGGTCTTTGATCCAGGGACCTATTTTCAATGTTTTCATCTCAGCTGTTTTTTCAGAGTACAGAGCAACGGTTTTAGGCCCATTAGCAACTGCACTTACCATAACACTTATTTTCACACCAGCAGCTACTTTTCTTGTTCTTGTTGCTGGAAACTGTTCTGCTAAACAAGAGTGAAGACGAACAATTGTGCTGTCCTGAATTAGAACATCCTGGAAATTTTCGAGTTTTTTACTAAGTTTTCTACCAGGTTCTTTTGCAAGTTCTTCTATGCCATGAATAACACACTTATGAAGAAACTCCACAAGTTCTGGAGTGAATCTATAGTACCAGCTGCTGTCGCTTAGGGTCTTATTTGCTTCTTTTTCATATTCTCTTTTCAAACTGGCAAGTGTACGCTGCAAGCGTACACCAAAACTGAGAGTTAAAACCCAAAAGATGATGACAGGGTCAATTTTACGCTCACGTACTATGAGGCCAGTTTCTTTAGCAGTTTGCCTTAACCACTCTTCGGGAAACATTTCCCGAAGAGAGTCTTCAAGAGTAGGTGGGGGATGAGGAGACATATATGCATTAATATTCAGATTATTATTATAAAAACGCATACAGAAGTGATTACCTAGCGCTTAACCGATGACGCATGAACTTTATTTAGATCCATACTTATTAGGAACATCTTGCCAGGTACTGCCTGTTGTAACAACGTATAAAATCCCATTCATTAACTTCCTCAAATCAGAACTAGATCTTCCTGTATATGGTTTCTGGGCAGGAAGGTGATCTTTTATGGAGTCCCATAAAACATCG
>CAZEKS010000656.1:0-1719 GCA_964512795.1 uncultured Syntrophaceae bacterium | reverse complement strand
TCTTAGAAGAGAAACTTGTGGTTACACATCAAAGGTGGGATGGGGAAGCAGATGAAATAATTTTATAACTCTTAATTATTTCAATACTTTTTGAATCCTTTTCTAAATACGAATGCGCCACCAATGGTTATTTCAGCCATTCTTGTGGCCTTGTCGATTTTTAACCTGAACGCTCACGCCGTAGCGTTCTTCAACAGGTGGCCCAGTACGAGATACTGCAATTTTCTCTATCAATTCTTTCCAGAGATTGCCAGTTTCGGACACTGCTGTGCAAATTATGACCAGATAAACCTCAGCCGCACGTGAACTTCTCTCCCGTCCAGTAGTTCCTTGGCATTTCGTTATTCTTCTTGGGTTCGATCCGTATTCTCAATAAATTGTTGAATGGCGTTGAAGTAATCCTTGAAGCCAACGATCATGATGTCGTTGTGGGTAGCCGAAGGGATGACGAGAAGCCTCTTTTCTCGTGTTCCGAGATGCTGATAAATAACCTTTGCATTTTCAAGAGGGACCAGACTATCCTGATTGCCATGAATGACCAGGGTGGGGAGGAATATCTTTTTGATCCTCTCCAGACATTCCTGATCGATCTTTTCCAGACCCATGGCCTGCGAGGGTATTCCAAGATGAAACATGATCCTCACCACGCTGGGAAAACCGCTCTCAATGATGAGCCCCTTCATCTTTTCTTGGTGGTGATAGGCCAGTTCTACGGCAGAGATACTTCCGAGAGACCTTCCCATCACCCAGAGGTCTTTTCGCAGATTTCTTCTGGAGAGTTCCTCTCTCACCTCTTTAAAGATGACGTGGGCGTCCTGAGCGAGATGGGTGAGGGTAGGGGTTCCGGTACTGGCTCCATAGCCCCTGTAATCGGCCACGACCAGGTTCATCTTCTTTTGGTGGTAAAAAGCAGAGATCTCATCATAATCACTCACCACCTCCCCATTCCCGTGGAAAAATAGAATCCACGGCCATTCGCGATGGCCCGTGTAAAAGCGGCAAGAGATGGAAGCGCTGTCCCCCACCGCTATGGAGAAATCGAAGGCATTTCCAGGGCATGGGGTAAAATCCTTCCGGGGATAGAAAATAAATTGCAATAGGAATGGCTGGTCGAGGGAGGAATAATCAATCATGACTCTAAATTTAGCACTCTTTCAGGAAGGAGGAAAGGGTCTCCTTCAATTTTTACGACCTTGACGATTCTCTTTTCCATTATTAAACTATGATCAAATAATTGCCTAGAAAATAGGTTTCGTCCCACGGTAAGGGTAAGGATGCCCGTATCGTCATTCGGTTAGGTTATTGGTCCTAAGAACTTAACGTAACCCTTTAACTATAGACTAAACGAGACTGTCGAAAAAGTCCCGATGGTGAATTATAGACAGTTTTCAGGGGTCAGTTTACCCTTCCCAACATGAAGATCGTTCATTGCGGCACATTCTATCAGGTCACTTTTTTCTGCATCTCGCCAAAAAATCTGCTTTGGGACTTTTTCGACAGGTTCAACGGGCTTCGTAACCGTTACCGTAACCCAAAACTTGGTGGATTTTCATTGTTCGTGCCTGCACACCGAAGTGCCGTGTTTCGGCACGCAGGCGTGGGTGACGCTCCGTCATGAAAGATTGCCTTTGAATTTGCTCATTTTGGAGATATCTCAGGAGGTGGTTTTGTGATACTGAAAATGTTAGTGGTGGGACCCATTCAGTCAAATTGCTATAT
>CAZEKS010000655.1:0-1720 GCA_964512795.1 uncultured Syntrophaceae bacterium | reverse complement strand
CCGAAGGCGAAATGTTTTAGAGTTTTAAATTGATAATTCCATGTAGCTTGCTATAAGTTTACCTCATCTGTCATTCCCACGAAAGTGGGAATCCAGACTTGTCCCTGTGAAAACAGGGAACCAATATAAACTGGATTCCTGCTTTCGCAGGGATGATAACATGGAAAATGGAAATAGGTTTTGAATTTTAATGCCCCGCAGCTCTACTGCGGGGTAGTTTACTTAATACCCTCAATCCCTGAAGAGGTCAGGCAAGGATGGGGAAAAAGGGGGGTGATAGGGCAACAAAGGGAGAGGTAAACTTTAAACAATAACAAGAATTAGAAAGGAGAGAAAGCAATGAAAAAGAAAGTTTTATTTGGTTTGTTAGCTGTTACGTTAGTTGCGTTGTATCTCGGTGCTTGGACCAAGCCAGAGGCATTAGCCCAACCCAAACCGACAAAGATAACACTGGGATTCGCCACCATTTGGAATATGAACCATTACACATCTACGGACCAAATCCCCAGGTTCTTCAAGATGGTGGAAAAGGCAACGAATGGTAAATACACTATCGACATCAAGTGGTATCCGGTTGGGACTTTACTGGGTGGATCTGAGATCTACGACGGGGTCATTAAGGGTATCGTTGATTCTGGTGTCTCTTCGTTTGGCTACACCCCGGGTCGCTTTCCTATAATTATGACCCTGAATCAGGCTGGCATTGCTCCGCCGGCAAATTCTGACGCTGCCGCCCGCACTGTTTGGCAATTCTATTACAAATGGAAGCCGAAGGAGCTCGAAGAGGTAAAGGTACTCTATCTTTTTGCCACTGGACCCGGCTGGCTGCATACTAAGAAACCGGTTCGTACCGTGGAGGAAATGAAGGGCTTGAAAATAAGGTGCACCGGAGGTGGTGTCTTGGGAGTTAAGGCAGTCGGGGGCGACCCAGTCGCTATGCCAATGGGTGAGGTTTACACTGCAGCACAAAAAGGGGTCGTCAATGCCCTGGTCTCCCCGCTAGAGACGCTTGAGGGGTGGAAGCACCACGAAATTTTTGAATATTCCACCTTTGTCCCCGAATTCTATTCCGAGTTCATGCACGTCACGATGAACAAGGCTAAGTGGAATTCATTGCCAAAGGATCTTCAGGCTGCCTTTGACGCTGTCACCGTGGACGCGGTGAATGAGGCCGGTCAAATATGGCAATATCAGCAGAAACACGGGATGGATTTTGCCAAGGCAGGACCAGGAGGACATGAGTTCATATATCTTTCTAAGGAGGAAGTGGCTAAGTTGAAGAAGGCGTGCGAGCCAGTAGAGGGGCAATATATTGCCACACTGAATGGCAAGGGTCTTCCTGGAAAAGATATCGTTAAATCGGCAGCCGAGATGATGGAACAAAATAATAAACTAAAGTATGAGCCATGGAAACCCTGAGGAAAGACGCGAATCTGAAATTTAAAACATAAAAAAGCTTTATAGGGGGTGTCCGCGGGGGTTGGGTAGACGGAGAACGGCACCCCCATAGAAGTTTTTGGGGAGGTATTAGTCAAAGTGGATCACTTTAACCGAATCGTTAACTCATTAACCAAATTCTGTGACCGGATAGCTCAGGCAGCTGTGGTAGCAATGTTACTTCTTATTGTCGTCAATATCTTGGGACGCAAGCTCTGGAAACCTATTTACGGCACTTTCGACTTTGTTAGTTTTATTAATACGATACTGGTTGCCTTTTCAA
>CAZEKS010000654.1:0-1721 GCA_964512795.1 uncultured Syntrophaceae bacterium | reverse complement strand
AAAAGGAACAACCATCATCCCCGCTGCGAGCAGCGGGGCTTTCTAACGGGGTAAACCCCGTTAGAAATTCCAGTCGTTGAGGCTCAAAACCGAGCGGGGCATTATTTCTAACGGGGTAAATGGAAAAATTTAGTTTATACTTTTATTATTTCCTGTCCTCTCGAAAAGTAATTCCACAATTGCATTGCTAAGACAAAACCTATTGGGCGTATCTTCCGCTTCCAAAATAACGGTACTGTCCATGATCTTCTTCACGATGAAAGACTGTCCGGTTAATTTGTCCTTGAATCTGTCTCCTTCAACAATTGCCATGACAGTATCACCTCTTTGACTCAAGAATTTTTCTATCCCCCCCGGTAACAGCAATTTCAATGCCAAGAGCCATTAATTCATATAAAGGCTTGATATTTAATGGTTTTCTAGAAAAATAGAATTTCACAAGAATTAAATCTATGGCGTTTTTTGACCGTCATTTGCCGTCGATTTCTGATTGAAAGACTGAATCGGGGGAAAAATCTAAATTTCACTCTATCAGAATCAGAGAATAATCGTTACCGTCCAGAGCTATTTTAGCGTTAACCTTTGTGAAAGCAGCAATTTGGCCGATATGGCATTTTCTATCTCGTTTTTTCCTGTGACAGAAACCCTCCTCAAACCTCTTAAATAATAAACGAAAGATCATCCAACAAAGTTCTTAGAGGTTCTTGTCCAATATTGTAGCCTGTGTTACGTTTTTCATCATGTCTGATCAGTGGGATGTGATTATTGTGGGTGCAGGAATAGGGGGCCTTACGGCCGCCGCCATGCTGGTAAGGGCGGGATTATGTGTTTTAATCCTGGAGAAGAACCCGCACCCCGGTGGGACAGCTTATGTGTATAAACGAAAAGGGTTCACCTTTCCCATGGGGCCTCTTGGTTTCAGCACTCCTGCCATTGTCAGAGACACCCTCCGTGCGCTGGATGGAAATGATCTAAAACTCTCACGAACGCATTATCGGATCAGAGCGTTTGATCTGGAAATCCCTCTTTCGCTTGCGTTCCCAAGAATGATTGAAGAGCTGATAAAACTTTTTCCCAACGACGGCAAATCTGTCGAACAATTTTTTGAGGATATGGAAGAGATTCTTTCTGCCATGAAGTTTCCTGATACCGACTTCAATCGCTCCATTCTTGAGAAAGCGTCAGAAAAGTCAGCCTTAGAGTATCTCTCGATCTTGGTCAATGATTGGAGACTGCGTCGAATCCTGGGCAGTCAGGGCACTCAGGAGCCTTACAGCAGTCTCCCCTGGCTTGCTGCCATGTGGAACTCTATGGCCAAAGAAGGGATATGGTATCCCTTTGGAGGCATGCGTTCATTGTGCGAGAGGTTGGTCCAAACAGCGATTGGGCATCAGGGAAACCATCAAGTCTCCAATACGAAAGGGTTCGGTGAAATCAGATTAGGAATAGAGGTAAAAGAGATTCGAGGTGAGAAGGGTAAGGTTTTAGGTGTGACACTCAAGGACGGCCTGAAGATTGATTCCGACGCTGTGATTTCTAATGCTGACTATAAAACTACCTTTATCAAACTGATCGACTCTAAAGCCGTTCCTGAAGAGTGGTATCGCGCCGTGCTCAATGCCAAGCAGACCAGGTCTAATTTGCAGGTATGCTTGGGCGTGGATGCGAGCAGAGTCGATCTTTCCTGCTTTAATGAGGCCGATAGACTGATCTACAAGCGG
>CAZEKS010000653.1:0-1726 GCA_964512795.1 uncultured Syntrophaceae bacterium | reverse complement strand
ATTTATCTTGTCACTACCCGTCAAAACCAGCATTGGTCAGGATAGATTTAAGCAGTTACTCCAAGCTATCCTGCCTTCTCTTTCACTTTAGTAGTTCTTTGGGGTTCTCATCCAGTGATTTGCCACTAAGTGCCTTTTGCGCCTCGATTTCCTTCTTCCTCTTCACCGCTAACTTCACGAGGTAAACGATCTTGGCGCTGAGCTCGAGAGTCGTCAGAACTCTCTCATTACCCTCCCCGCCCCCTTCTTCCTCTTCGTGGTGCTTCCCGTTGCCAATCACTCCGAGGTATTTGCACATATTGGTTAGTGCAGGGTTCGGGTCCCACAGCCGGACCTTCTTCGTGTGCCCAATGAGAATACGATCGGGCCCACGCCCCTGGTACTCTTCGAAGGTCTCTACTCCTGCCACCGCAGCGGCAATATCATCTGGCCATTCGTTTGGGAGCAACAAGGTTCCATCAGGCCGATAGAGCTTCCGGATATCAGCAAAAGCCAAATTGGCCATCCCAGTCAGTACCTTTTCGGCATGGACCCCAATTTTCATTAGATTCTCAGAAATTACCCGGTCCAAGGCCCCTTTCACCAATGAATTTTTATGAATTAGTTCGTATCCTTTTTCCGCAGCAGTTTTGACGCTGTACCCCGCCTTAATTGCCGCCTTCTTCGCATTCCAATGCCTGCGATACTCCGCAATGAACAACTTCTGTCTGTTCGTTAAACTACGCTGCATCTTTGACATCTCCGTTACCCCTAACTCTCAGTTATCTGATACCATATTAGCAGGAGATTCAGGTTAGTCTTGCCGTCCAGCTTCCCTGTCCCCTATCTCCCGCCTTCCTGCGTTTCCGAGCTGCCCTCCCTTCATCAGGTCTGCAAGTCAATTACAGCTAACAAAACTGATCCTCAGCTATGTATCTATGTTTAATCAGCCATCACCTGAATCATGATAGGGTCGAACTTGCTTCACCCGTGCATTATTGTTTAACAACCTCGTTCCCATTTTGTTTAACAGACTCCTTCTGATTTTGTTTAACAACAATATTCCATCCGGCCCCTATGATCTCCCAGATAAAATCTGTCAAGGTTTCTTCCCTCTTTTTGGCCTCTTCTAAGATCAGCTTCTTCGCGGCGGGAGTAACTCGAATCGCAATTATTTGCGTCCTTCTTTCTCTGCTCATTCCTTCCTCTCCTTTTCGCTGAGTCCGCTGTTTGGTGGCTTCTGGGCAGTGGTCGGTGCCTCGTCTTGGTCGCTGAAGTCCAGCCACGTCGATAGGGCCTCTTCCCACGCCCTTCTCGTGGCCTCGTTTCGGTTCTGTAGGTTCTCCAGGGCGGTTTTCGGTCTCGGCAAAGCTTGATGCGCCTTTATTTCCGCTTCCTCGAAGCTGTCCAGAAGATTCCGGTCCGTATCCTGTACGAAGGTCTTCAGTTGTCCAGTCCGTTTTAGGTGCTGGAACATTTTCGGTGCCTTCTCCTCGAGTGCGTATTCGATCATTTTGTGCCTTTGTGGTGTCTGCGCTGAGCTTGCTAATCTCGCCGGCATAGCCCTCACCTTCCTTTCCTTCTACCCCTAAGGTACTCCCTTTTTCGGCGGTTGTCAGGGGTGGCTTCGAGAATTATGACCGTTCATCTGCACCTCGGCGCTCTCTCGCTTGGTCAGGCCGAGATCGGAGAGCGTAGGAGCATCTTTAAGCGGTTTCTTTTTAGTACCGCCTAACTTCGGCCTTCC
>CAZEKS010000652.1:0-1726 GCA_964512795.1 uncultured Syntrophaceae bacterium | reverse complement strand
CCCAGTTGTCCGCTCTCAAGAAACTGACTCGTTTTACTCCCGTCAACACAGTGATGCTCAGAAGGAAGATTGCGGATGCTGTGATCAAAGTGGGAAAATATCCATTTTAAGCAGAAACCGTCTTGCCGGGTTCAGGTTTACCCTGTTAGAAATTCCAGTCGCTGCGACCCTTCAACATACTCAGGGCCATGAGCACAGTCGAACGGCTCGAAGCCGAGCGAGGCATTATTTCTACCGGGGTAAATCCCAATGATACGATCATCAGGCCCATGATTCTCATCTATCCTCCTGTTGCCAAGCCATGTGAGCCTCCTGCGGGTATAGCAAAACTCTGCGGCGCCCTGAATCACCACGGAGTGAGATACAAGGTTTTGGACGCGAATTTAGAAGGTCTTCTCAGCCTCCTGAGTACTCCATCTGTGTCATCAGATACCTGGACTTCCCGGGCGGTGCGTCATCTTTCCGGACATCTCGCCTCGTTGAACTGTTGGGACGCTTACTCCGATGATGGCCGTTATCGCCGGGCCATTAAGGATCTGAACCGGCTTCTCGAGATGGCGACACAATCCAGTCGCGTGCGCCTCGGTTTGGCAAATTATCAACATGAAGAACTCTCTCCTGCAAGGAGCGCAGATCTTGTCAAAGCCGCAAAACATCCGGAAAACAATCCCTTCTATCCCTATTTTAAGAAACGGCTCACGGATCATTTGAAGAGTAAACAACCTTCAATGATCGGATTTTCGCTCAATTATTTAAGCCAGGCCCTATGTACGTTCGCAATGGTTGGTTTTCTCGGGCGGGATTACCCCGGAGTAAAATTGATTTTGGGCGGGGGTCTTGTGACTTCATGGATGAGAAACCCTTATTGGCAAAATCCCTTTGAGGGCCTGGTGGATCATCTTGTGGCCGGACCAGGAGAAGCCCCTTTACTATCTCTCATGGGGGTAATGCAGTCTGGAGATAATCATTATAGCCCCAATTATGATTCTTTACCAATAAGGGACTACTTTGCTCCCGGGCCGATTCTTCCCTACAGTTCTTCACGCGGATGTTACTGGAATAAGTGTTCATTTTGTCCGGAAAGGGCCGAGGGAAATTCTTATAATATCATTCCTGCTAACGAAGTGATCGACGACCTTCTCCGCCTGGTCGATAGACACAAACCGGTTCTAATCCATTTGCTGGATAATGCAATCAATCCGTCATTGATGAAGGCAATTTCCGAACATCCTCCGGGTGCGCTATGGTACGGCTTTGCCAGGATCACCCGTCATCTGATTGACCCGGATTTCTGTCTGGCCTTGAAGCAATCAGGATGTGTGATGTTGAAACTCGGTTTGGAATCAGGAGACCAGAGTGTGCTTGACTCTATGCAAAAGGGAATACATCTTGAGGAGGCTTCATTAGCTTTAAAAAATCTGAAAAAGGCGGGGATTTCCACCTATGTCTATCTTCTCTTTGGAACGCCTTCGGAAGGACTGGTAGAGGCCCGAAGAACCCTTGAGTTTGTTGTTAAACACAAGGACTGCATTGGTTTCTTGAACCTTGCCATTTTCAACATGCCTATCTATGGGCCGGAAGTCGAACAGATGGAGACAAAAATCTTTTATGAAGGGGACCTTTCCCTTTATACAAGTTTCGATCATCCGAAAGCATGGAACAGGCAATTGATCAGACAATTCTTAGACAAGGAATTCAAGAGACATCCTGCTATTGCGTCGATTTT
>CAZEKS010000651.1:0-1732 GCA_964512795.1 uncultured Syntrophaceae bacterium | reverse complement strand
CTTTCTGCAAACTCAACCGTTGCGAAGGTTTGAATTTATGAACCTTTAAGAGAGCCTTTCTCTTCCCCATAGTATTTCAACCATCTTTTCTTCTATTTCGTCTTCCCCCAAAATAAAAGGAGGAAGGACGATTGAATTCATATCGCCTTCCTCCTGTCTTTTGACCTGAGAGATTATCCCCTAAAAGATTGGGATTTGTCCCCTTCGGTGTCTAAGTCAACCACTTAGATCTTTCCAGGATTGAATGAAGTTACAGTCCTTTTGCCTGAGAGTTTCGTCCCGATCTCTTCAGGATTTGCCCCTTCGGCGCACCTTCCCTTGCGGTTCAGAGTCTCTCCTGTAACTAAACGCGATGTTAATACGAATTTGAAGTTATGTCAATAATAAGTAAGCACCTCTTAGTATACAAATCCACCCTCTCGGCAACCAGTACCATCACATTCTTCTCTCCCGATTTCAGAGTTGTACGCCAAAAACCTATGATAAAAAGGTGTTCTAACAATCTCAGCAGGGAACTTCTTTTGGCGGATCGTTATGGAGATCTCATTTCCCTCCCAAGCTTCTTCTGTCTTAACATATCCCAAGCCAATCCCCTTTCGAAAGGTAGGTGACATCGTCACACTGGTCACGATTCCCACCCTTTTTTCATTCTTGTAGATCTCGTATTGAGAACGGGGAATTCCTTCTTCAATCATCTTAAATCCAACAAGCTTCCGCCCGATTCCCTCTGTCTTCTGCTTAAGGAGGCTTTCTTTTCCTACAAACACGGGTTTTCTAAAATCGATAAAACGCCTAAGTCCAGCTTCAAGAAATGTAGTCGTCGCATCCAATTCGTGGCCATAGAGCGGAAAAGCCATTTCTAACCGAAGGGTGTCCCTTGCACCCAGCCCTACCGGTTGAAGGCCAAATTCCAATCCTTTAACCATCAAACGTTCCCACAGCTGGATTGCAAATTCCGGGTTGAAGTAAAGTTCAAACCCATCCTCTCCGGTGTATCCTGTTCTTGAGATGATGGTATCAATGCCGTCGACATTTCCCTGGATAAACCAGTAGTACTTTAACTGCCGTAAATTAACTGGACTCAGTTGTTGAAGAACGTCCAGAGACCTCTGGCCTTGAATTGCGAGTTGGGCAAAGGCCTGGCTTCGGTCGAGTACCTCCACTCCCCCTTCGAGGTTTTCTAGGATCCATTGATAGTCCTTTTCCGTATTGGAGGCATTGACACACAGAAGAAATCGATCTTCGGCCAGGCGGTAAACGGTGACATCATCCACGACTCCACCCTCTGGGTAGCAGAGGGCGGAGTACTTCACCTGGGAAATGGACAAAGTCTGTATATTACTGACGAGAAGTTTCTGAAGGTTGATCAACGCATCTTTCCCTCTAACCTCGATTTCTCCCATGTGACTCACATCGAAGAGACCAACGTTTTTCCTGACGTTCTGATGCTCGTCAATAATTCCCTTATAATAGATTGGCATCTCCCAGCCCGCAAATTCTATTATATGCCCATGATAGGCTTTATGAATTTCGTAAAAAGGTGTTCTCTTTCCCATATTGGCCCATCCCTTTCCATCTTCTCCTTAGACGAAACACAAAACAAAAAGGAGGAAAGACGATTTTATTTCAACCATCTTTCCTCCTGTCTGTTGACCTGAGAGATTATCCCTTAAATGCCGGGATTTGTCCCCTTCGGTGCCCGAGGCTTGTCACCTCGGTCTTTCCAGGATTG
>CAZEKS010000650.1:0-1733 GCA_964512795.1 uncultured Syntrophaceae bacterium | reverse complement strand
TGGTCGAAACGAATGAAGACTTCTCACTCAACCTGATGGAGATTGAGAAAGCGATCGGAAGGAGGACCAAAGCCATCCTGATCAACTTTCCCAATAATCCAACCGGCGTTGTCTACGACCAGCAATCTCTTGAAAACTTAGGGGAGTTATTGAAGCGGAAAAACCGAGAGTTGGGGAAAACCCTCTACCTCATTACTGATGAGGCCTACAGACGGATTGTATATGATCATATACAACTTCCTATTATCTTTCGCTATTATCCCCATACCCTCCGGGTGACTTCCCACTCCAAGGATCTCTCCCTTCCCGGAGAGAGAATCGGCTATGTCGCCGTAAGTCCCCTTTGTGAAGAAATCGATGAGATGATCTCCGCTCTTGTTTTTGCCAACCGAACCCTCGGTTTTGTCAATGCCCCGGCACTGATGCAGAGGTTGGTCGCTCCCCTCCAGAGAAATTCTGTGAATATCAGAGATTATGAGGAAAAACGTGACCTCTTTTATCATTCCTTAAAGGAATTTGGTTACCATGTTGTCAAGCCCCAAGGTGCTTTCTATCTCTTCCCAAAGGCCCCCATTGAGGATGATGTGGCCTTTGTAAAAGAGCTCCAATCGAAACGGATCTTAACCGTTCCGGGAAGGGGTTTCGGTAAACAAGGCTATTTCAGGATTGCCTACTGTGTTGAAAAGAAGGCGATCGAAGGGGCACTTCCAGGATTTAAAGAGGTGGCAGCGAAATACGGGATGAATGGAAAATAGGCTTTACAAATTCTTTCCCTGTCTGTTCTGTTTACCCTGCCTACCGCAGGCAGGCGCTATGCTCTATGCGTTTTCATACATTGGACATGGTCAACTTTTTTGGATAACCCCGAACACAGGTACAAATCAATACTTTAATTACGATCGCCTGACCCCATTGGTCTGACAGTTCTCTTATGTGGGAACGTGACCTTCTTGTAACCGGACCTTATTCTGTTCGAGTTGAACACGGATCACATTGAGTTCAGCCGTGAGTTCTTCAATTTTCAATTGCAGTTCTTCCTTGGACTTCTTCAAGGCCGTCTCTTCTTCTCTGAGGGCGACAATGGCAGGCATCCATTTCCAGAAGCCGATCGCAACGAAGACAAAACCGAAAAGGTATCCGACCACCTCCTCCAGAAAATCCGCATAGTTAGTCTTACCAATGATGATATATTTATCCAAACTGGGAAAATTATCGGTGATATCCAAAAGAGCTCCAAAGAAAATCAACCCAAAACCAATCAGGATTAGGATCCAGCCCTTTCCAAAGCGGAAGTGCCCTTTTCCGCGCATCGACCTCAGGTATAAGAATATCGCCCCTGCAATTGCTGCCCGAAGGATATCGATACCGGTTTCAAACATTTCTTGTTTTCCCTCCTTCCAGGGAATAAAATGATACCACTTTCAGAAATGAATGATTCGAATGAAACCGAATTTGGCGAATGATATAGAATTCCATTAAAAATTTGATTCATTCGCTGCCATTCGTTCTATTCGATTAGTATTTTCTGAGCAATTATTTATTTCTGGGTCAATATTTGCTGCCTTGAATTTCCTATCAAAATTGAAATTTGGAGTTGCGCCCATCTTTTTCAAGAAGAAAATTTCGCCCATCTGTCCCCGTTTTCTTTTGTCTCTGGATTTTCTTTTTACAAATCAAACTATGCCCATTTCGGGATTAGGTTTCCGTCTTCGTCGAAGGGAAAGTCGAAAGGC
>CAZEKS010000649.1:0-1739 GCA_964512795.1 uncultured Syntrophaceae bacterium | reverse complement strand
CAGCAGCTCCTTCTGCAGCCTCAGCAGGTCCATCTCCGAGATGTATTTCTTCCTGAGGATCGTGGCGATGATCCTCTTGTGGCTTTCGTGTATGTCCACCTGCTCCGCCGTGGGAGGGATGCGCCGGATCTCGGTGGTGCGGTGCGGGAGCTGGGTGACGACCTGCGCCCGCGTGCGCCGCAGAAGCACGGGTTTCAGCCGCTCCCGCAGCTCCTCCAGGTTCTTGTAACCGATGAGGCGCCCCTCCTCGCTCACCACCCGGTGGCGCTGATAGAAGCGGAAGGCGGGGCCCAGCCGGCGGCTGTCGATGAACTGCACCACCGAGTACAGCTCTTCCAGGCGGTTTTCCAGGGGCGTCCCGGACAGCACCAGGGCATAGGGGGAGACCAGGCCCTTGATCACCCGGCTGGTCTTGGCCTCCCAGTTCTTGATCCGCTGCCCTTCGTCCAGGATGATGAGGTCCCAGGGGACCCTCTCGATGGCTTCCAGGTCGCGGAGCACCTGTTCGTAGTTGCAGATGGTGAAGAAGCTGCCCTGCTGGTATTGGGCGGCCCGTTCGGCGGCGCTTCCCAGCACCAGCTGGCAGCCGCGCTCGCTGAAGCGCTCGATCTCCATCCGCCACTGGCTCTTGACCGAGGCCGGACAGACCACCAGCACCCGCTGGATCCCGGCCAGCCGGGCCAACAGCTCCGCGGCGCCGATGCCTTGCACGGTTTTGCCGAGCCCCATGTCGTCGGCCAGGATGGCCCGCCCCGCCCCGGCGGCGAAGGCGACGCCTTGCAGCTGGTAGGGCAGGAGCGGCTGCTTGAGCAGCCCCGTGCGCAGCGCGTGGGCCTGCGGATCCCCACGGACCTGCTCCAGCTCGCGGCGGATCCTGTCCCGCGTCAGCACCGCGTCCATGTGCTCTTCCGCGTCGCGGTAGATGGTGACCCTCTGGCCCAGAGCCTCCAGCCTGCGGATGCGCCCCAGCAGGTCCCGCACGTCCTCGACCGGCCTGTCCTTCAGGGGTGCGGCGATCCGAGCCGCTTCGCCCGTAAGGCCGTCGTGGGGCAGCAGCACCCTCAGCTCCACCTCCTTGCCGTAGCGCAGGGAAACGCTGAGGTGGGGCCGGCGGTAGGGCTCCTGAAGCCGCTGCCTCGAAAAGCGACGCCTCACCTCCTCCTGGACGTACATGATGTGCTTGCAGGTCCCGAGGGTGTTGACCTTGAAGTCCGGGCAGGAGCAGTACGACTCACCCCGCCGCAGGCCCCGCAAGGCCACCCGGTAGGTTTTGCCCGAGGCGAGATTGGTGACGCTGTAATCGGTCCATACCGCCTGCGGGTCCGCGGGCTCGAGGCTCATCCTGTCCTGGCGCATACGCTCCGCCCGCTCTTCGAGGGCCCGCTGGACAAGCTCCTCATCGCTGAGCGTCTCCAGGGGCGCCTTGTCCGGCGGCGGTATGGCCAGACCGAGGGCCAGCTTTTCCTCCAGGATCAAGGATAAGGCCGCTCCGGCGTGGTCGCAGGGTTGGCCGCAGGCGCTGCAGCGGTACCGCAGCCTGCGGTTGCGGCCGGAATCCAGCTCGATGGTGACCTGAGCGCCATTCAGCTGCAACTGAAAACGCCTGGTATCCAACTGCACCTGGGCGCCGATGTCGATCTCGTAGCGGCCGCCCTGGCGGATCAGCCGCTCGCCGCCGGGACCGAGAAGCTTGCGCGCCTCTTGAAAGCCCAACCGGGATAGTTTGTCTTTGAGGTCGA
>CAZEKS010000648.1:0-1739 GCA_964512795.1 uncultured Syntrophaceae bacterium | reverse complement strand
CTCCGCAAGAACACCGCCAGGTTGCAAGGGAAGGACGGTAATGATACTATCAGCACGAAGAATCTTATTTTCCCCATCCTTTGTACTGATAACCAGCCCCTCGTCGGTGATCTCCTCACATGTAACCTGCGACATCATGACAGTACCCTTCTTGTTAAACCATTTAAACAGTCGATCCGGGTCATCCGATAGGAGTCCTTTTCCCAGCGCTGGCGCAGTTTCGACTATTGTCACCTTTCGACCGCGCTTTACCAGGAATTCGGCAAGTTGGCAGCCTTCTATGCCGCCTCCGATAATGACCACCCTTTTGCCCACGGGCATCCAGAGTTTTGTTAGGCTCTCCAGGACTTTGGGGCCGAAGAACTTCATCCAGAATTTAAGGGTTTGGTGAAGTTTTGTGTGGTTAAGAACCTTTGGGTGGTCGATACCCCGTATGGCAGGGACCGCAGAACTACCACCGGTTGCCAGTATCAATACGTCGGGTTTGATTTCATCTATCGCTGAGGAGTCTACCGCCTTGCCGAGTCTGATCTTCACGCCCAGCTTCATACTCTCGATTCTGAGGTAGCGTATGATACTCAGAATGCTTTCAAGCTCGTGATTCTTTACAATGGCTGCCAAGAGCATCAACCCGCCCAGCCAGCCTTCCTTTTCGTAAAGAATGACTTCATGACCTCGCAAAGCGGCTACTCTGGCTGCCTCCAGGCCGGAAGGACCGCCGCCGGCAACGAGAACCTTCTTCCTTTTCTCCGCTGGCTTTATCTTGAACTCACTGTGTCTCCCTAATGCGGCGTTAACTCTGCACCGAAGGGGAGAGTCTACATAGGCACGGACGTGCCAGCAGTAATTACAGCCCGAGCATGGGGCAATGTCATCAAGCCGATCTTCCGCAATCTTATTGGGTAACTCCGGATCGGCAAAGAGCCGTCTGGTCATGCCGATGAAATCAAGCTTCCCTTCTTCGAGGATCCTTTCGCCGAGCTCCGGATCGAGCCTTGAGGCGAGGAAGACCGGTATCGAGACGACTTTCTTTATAGCCATGCCAAGAGGGACGGTGAGGCCTTTTCCTTTGCGGCTCCAGTCAAACTCTTTTACCTTTAGTTCCTCAGGGAGTTCCGGATAGAGAAAACGGTCCGCGTGCAGGATGCCTGAAAAGGGGCCGTAGCCTGCTGCCCGCACCTGGATTGCATCGGCACCTGCCCCTTCGAGCAGTCTCGCGAACCCCTCTGCATCCTCGAGCGTTGTGGCCATCTCAATACCGTACTCTACAGCATTGAAGAGGGCCGTTACTGGGTAGTCTTTCCCGCAAACCCTTTTTGCCTCCTTAATAATGCCGCACATGAAACGGGCCCTGTTCTCAAGGCTGTCACATCCGTAGATATCGTGTCGTCTGTTCCAGAAGGGGGAGAAAAATGCGTTGATCAGGTGGTAATGGGAACCGTTGATCTCTATGCCGTCGAACCCGGCCTTTTGAGCGCGCTGGGCTGCCTTTCCAAAAATTTCGATGAGCCCTTCAATCTCGCCAACCGACATTTCACGAACTGGCGTAAAGAGCCCTGGCGGCAGATCTTCTGCCGTCATGGTAGAAGGGCCAACCCTGTCGCCCGGCGCCCCGGCGACATCGTTCCAGAAAACCGACTGATACCAGGGCCCGGAGTGCATAAGCTGTGTGAAGAAAGGGCAGCCGTGCCTATGGACTGCTTCGACCATCTTGCTGTAGCTTGGGATAAACCTGTCAT
>CAZEKS010000647.1:0-1743 GCA_964512795.1 uncultured Syntrophaceae bacterium | reverse complement strand
ATCATGAGGAACCGAACCTCTTCCGGAGTGGCCTTGAAGAGGATGCTGCAGATCATGGCATTGATGGAGACGCTTTTCCCGGAACCTGTCGATCCGGCCACCAGGAGATGGGGCATTCTCGCAAGATCCACGACAAAGGGCTCTCCTGAGATGTCCTTTCCAAGTCCAAAAGAGAGTTTCGATTTGAAAGTTCGAAAGGGATCGGAATCGATGATTTCTTTGAGATAGACTGTCTCCCTGTTTCTGTTTGGAACTTCAATGCCCACGACAGATTTGCCAGGGATGGGGGCGACGATACGAATGGACAGAGCGCTCAAGGCCAGGGCCAGGTCATCTGCCAAGTTGACAATCCGGCTGACTTTCACTCCGGGAGCCGGCTCGAATTCATAGACCGTGATCACGGGACCGGGCCTCACCTCAACCACTTTTCCCTCGACGCCATAATCCAGAAGTTTTTTCTCTAAAATACGGGAGTTCATGATCAAGCTCTCCCGGTCGATCTTCTGTCTTTTCTCTACCTCGGCTTCGAGCAAAGAAATGGGAGGGAGTTGGAAGGCTTTCGAGGACTCAAGAAATTCGAACGCCTCTTGTTTCATCTCCTCCTCTCTTTTCGAAGGAAGGGATGGTTTTTCTATGACGACCGTTGGGGGAATCTCTTTCGCTTCCTTTTTCTCCTGCTTTTGCTTCACCAACTTCTTTTCCCTCTCCGCCCCCTCTCTTCTGACCATTTTGAACGTCCCAATCTTTCCGATCAGCTTTTGAAGAGCCTCTCCCAGATGCTTGACGAGAGAGATGAAGGAGATCCCCGTCCCCAGAACGAATGAAAGGATCAAGATCATCAATAAAAGGACGGTCGCTCCTGGACGATTGAAATACCGGACAAGATTTCTCGAAAAAATCTCTCCGATAAACCCTCCCATTAAGAGGTCCTGACTGTAGATACGGATGGGGCTCAACCATAAACCAAAGAAGGAAGAAATGCTGATGAGGAGCACCGCCCAACCGGCAATTTTCAAAGACAAATATTTCCACTCCCACCTGAAAGCAAAACTGAAGGCGAAGAAGACCAGAACGAAGGAAATCAAAAAAGAAGGAAAGCCAAATCCCTGGAAGAGGAGGCCGGAGAGATAGGCTCCTACAATCCCCATCCAATTATGAATCCCCTTGACCTTTGCCGAAGTGTAGGAGAAGAAAGAGGGATCCATGGGGTGATAAGAAACCAACCCTAAAAAGAGGAAGACCGCCACGGCGATCAGCAAAATCCCTATAATTTCATGTTTTAGCTTTTCTTTAATGGAATCCTCGATCACGGTTTCTCCTCGCTCTAAGTATCCCCCTCTCCCGCCTGCCAAAGAACTTGCTCGGCGGGCAGGCGCCAAGGGAGGGGATATTAAGGAGTTGTCATTTTTGAGAGATCATCTCAAAATTTTTAGTGATTGTTTCTCTCACTTTCTTCATCAAAAACTCCCTATCCTTTAAAGAATAATACACCGTCTCGATGGGAGGATCCACCAACATTCGAATCTCTCCGGGGGAAGCGGTCAACCTATCTTTCGGCATGATGTCCCGGCTTCCACTGATCGCAACGGGAACGATAGGAACCCTTGACTTAATCGCCAGGGTGAATCCTCCTTTTTTAAAAGGCTGGATCGAACCGTCTGGACTTCTTGAACCTTCAGGAAAGATGACCACTGACATCCCATCTCGAATCTTCTGAGCCGCCTCGTTCATGGCCTCCACGGT
>CAZEKS010000646.1:0-1751 GCA_964512795.1 uncultured Syntrophaceae bacterium | reverse complement strand
CTATAGCTTTTCAGTGTGTTTTCCGTGTGGGCAAGAAACATGTATCCTGATTGAACAAAAGGCAAAGGATATTCCGGATGGAGCTCCTCATCAACCCTTCCAAAAAATTCATCTACCGATTTTTTAGCAAGGCGCGCACAGAGCTCATTGGTATGTTGTTGCCTTATCCCTCCGGGGCAAATGCCAGTTTCTTTACTTGCCAAATAGTCCTTTTCAAGCAGGACAATATCTTTGACGCCTTTCTTGGCTAAAAAAAAAGCCAATGAACACCCGGAAATACCTCCACCAATAATGACGTGCTCGGCCATATCACTCATAAGAGACTCTTATTGGAGAGAACTATTTGTGGGATCGGGCTTCGGTGGGCCGACCCTCTGTCAGCCCACCGAAGGGATTCTTTCTTCGTCAGATCATTGGTAGAGGACAGCCACACCATCTTTGACAACATAGATGAGCATGTCACGAACCATATCTCCATTTTCGTCAAATTTATTCTCACCCAGCGCACCCATCACGGGTGGCGTGTAGGTGCCGATGGAAGAGAGTCCCATCGCCAACCCACGTCGGTTGGCGCCGCCTACTTCAATGGCTTTGGTGATCACAAGAACACAGTCATTTGCCAATCCCTCGACAAGACCGGGTTCCTCATTGAACTTCTTCTTGAAGTCAGCCGCCCATTTCTGGATGTAGGGCCGCTTGTCAAGCAGTGAGAAATAGCCGAGATACAGGGTCCCTTCGGCTGCCTTACCAGCAACCTTGATGTATTCAGGATGACCGATCCCATCCGTGCCCAGGATCTGAGCATTCAAACCCAACTCCCTGGACTGCCGGGCAATCAGTGCTCCTTCTTTATAGTGGCCAGCAATAAAAAGGACATCCGACTTCAAGTTCTTTATTTTTGTAAGCTGGACTGAGAAATCTGTATCATTAGGGAGATAGGCTTCAGAGGCGACGACTGCATTTTCGGGAACGCCAGCCTCCTTTAATCCCTTTATAAAAACTTCACTCAGCCCCCGACCAAAGTCATCGTTGACGTAAATGACTGCATAACTTTTCCATTTTCCTTGGTTATTGGCCCACTTGGCAATGTATCTCCCCTGAAATTCATCGGTGGGGCAAACACGGAAGGAGTATGGGCCTGCCTTCGAATATACCGGTGCAGTGGCTCCGATAGCCACCATGGCCAGGCCATTTTTATTCATGATGGGAGCCCCCGCCAAGGCCACAGTGCTGGTGATTGGACCAACCATGGCCAGGATCTTTGAATTATCGACGAAACGCTGAGCAATCGCCGCTCCCTCACGTGGGTCATTCTTATCATCAGCCACTTCCATGAGCTTCAACATTCGTGCCTGTTTTTCCCCCCCTGACACGACCCCACCTGCTGCATTGATCCGATCGATAGCAAATTTTGTCCCCACTTCCGCTTTCTTCCCCCAGGATGCAGCTCCTCCGCTCATCGGCGCACAGAGCCCTATGCCGAGGGGTTCCGCTGCCATCGCATTCATCCCTACCATTGCCGCTGCCGCCAGAACAAGTCCTATGATGTAAAACTTCTTTTTCATACTCCGTCTCCTCCTTTCCTGATGTTTTTAATGGCCTTCGCTCCTACTGTTTCTCACCGAGATAAGCCTTGATGACATTTTCATTCTTTAGCAGATTAACTGCTGTATCTTCCATGGCAATTTCGCCACCGTTCAGGATATATCCCCGGTTAGCAATCGACAGTGCTTTTCTAAGATTCTGCTCGA
>CAZEKS010000645.1:0-1753 GCA_964512795.1 uncultured Syntrophaceae bacterium | reverse complement strand
GTTCCTTAGCTAAATAGAAACCAAACCAGGTCGCCGAGAAGAGGATGAGAAGAGTAACCATGAGGAGAGCCATCATATAGCTTGACTTGATTGGCTTCTTCAAAATCTTCAACTGTTTGTATTCCACAAAGGCCTGCGAGATTTCATGCATCTTGGCCGTGAGACTCTTTGGGATAAAAAGCGAGGCGGCCACCACTCCAACCACCTCCCCTCCTTCGGAAGGGTTGAAAATAGGTGCAATCCCTGCGATCACCTCCCCTTCTCCAACCGACAAGATCCTGGAAACTTCCTTCCCAGAAAATCCTGCCTCCAGCAGGTCTTTTGGCAGATGGAGAAAGATGGCTTTAAACGTGGGGTCTTCTACCCAGATCGAATCCTTCTCTCCTTTCAACAATATCCCGAGGGTGCTGAGGTGGTACTCCTTTCGTTTTGTTTCAAGTTGTTCTCTCAAGGGGATTATTCCCTTTGCTTCCTTGGAAATCCCCTGTTTGGAGAGATGCCTACCTATCTGTTTCGCAGAAGAAACCGTGTTGTTAGCAAAATCTCGATAATAGGCTTGCGCCACCTCTAAAGCTCCTTGGAGAGATTGCTCGACTGGGGCTTTAAACCAATGTTCAACACTGTTAGTGATAAACCCCACTGCCACAAGAAAGAGGAGAATCGTTGGAATGAGAGAAAGGCTGGCAAAGGCCACCACCAATTTGGTCCTCAGCTTTGCTCCCAAAACCTTCCGCCTTCGCTCAAAGATCAGCTTTACCAGATTTCGAATCACCAGAAAGATCAGGAGGAGGATCAGGATAATGTTGATATTGATCAGGCTGAAGATGATGATGTTGTTGGCAATGGGGATCTTCCCTCCCACCTGGGGAAATTTCATCTCGATGGTGGTGAAGATGATGATCAGAATAGAGATGATCCCAATGATCAAAAGTTCGTTGCGACGTCTTCTTTCTTCTGGAGAAAGTTCCTTCTTCATTATTGTCTAATGACTCTTATGTGTCTTTTTTAATCCCCCCATCCCCCCTTTAGTAAAGGGGGGCGAGGGGGGATTCTTAGGGTGGGAGGGGTTCGATATGCCATTTCGTTTCAAAATCCCATAGGGAGACGAAAAAGAAAAGATACTCTAAATGGAAGGGAAGTTTGACCGGAACCAGCTCAGCCTTGATGCGAAGTTCAGTGGGAATTCCGGGTTTAAGTTGAGAGGAAGGTCGGACCTCCACTTCCTCCACTTTCGCCATCCACCTTTTCGCCTCCTCAAGATTGGATGTCACATGAGAGGAACGGTTTTCTTCCAATGTCACAAGATACTCCCCCCGAATGGGATCGTACTGGATGGTGTGATGGAACTCCATGGATGCCACTTTCCGATCCCTCCACAATTTTCTCTTCTGGTAGAGATTAAGGTAAAAAGTGAAGACCGTCTTTATTCCTGTCTGAATCGCCTCATCCATCTTCTCTGTAAAGCAGTTCTCAACAAAGAAACCGACTTTCCAAACCCCGTTTGCCCCCTTCGCGCTTACATCTTTTATAGAAGCTTTAGACGCTTCTTGACAAAGAGCGGATAGAGGGAGAGCCAAAATCAAGAAAAAAGCGAGCCCCCCTAAAACCCATCTGTTTTGAATCCCAAGTCTCATATCTCTAATTTGCTTAAATCCTGTCACGCACGATTTTCAAAGTTGCACATGAGAAAGGAGGGCCCCGAAGGGGACCGTAAGCCGAGTTCTGTATTCCTCTCCCGCTAAAAAGCAGGGTC
>CAZEKS010000644.1:0-1754 GCA_964512795.1 uncultured Syntrophaceae bacterium | reverse complement strand
TGAAGAAAAAGGCAATGAGCAGGAAAACAGGCTTCCTTTTTTGGGGAGATCGTTTTTTCATCAACGAACATTCCCCTTATCTATCTGATCGAGCATTTTTCTGGCCACCTCTCTTCGATCTTCCCTTTTAGTCTTCTCCAATAATTTGCGATAGATCTGTCTGGCCTCAGAGATCTTTTTCTCTTCCATATAGAGGGTCCCCAACTTCAGAAGAGCATTTTCCATCAAGTCGGAGTGGTGGGGATAGAGATAGACTACTTTTGAAAATTGAACCAATGCCGATTCTCTATTTCCAGCCCCCCAATAGGCCTCCCCTAATCTAAATTGGGCCTGACTGGCCACTCTCTCTTCAGGACTTCGAACCGCCGCGGAAAGGGCGGCGATGGCCTCCCCAAATTTCTTCTCAAGGAGATAGAGAATCCCCAACCTCAATTGTCCTTCAAATTGGATATCGTCTTTGGGAAAATTGCTTACCAACTCTTTCAAAATCCTCTCGGCCTGATCCATCTTCCCCAGGCTCCGATATCCTTCCTCCACTCCCAGATAGGCTTGCTTGGCTAACGGGTGCTGGGAATGATTCTTAATCACCCACTCGTATCGTTCGAGGGCTTTGGGGTAATCTTTGAGAAGGAGATAAAGACCTCCCAATTCGACATGGGCTTCAACAAAAAGACGACCCTTGGGAGAATAACGAGTGACCTTATCCATTTCCTCAATAGCCTCAGCCCATTTCCTGTCCTGGATGAAGAGAAGAGCAATATGGAACTGTGCTTCCTCCGCCCACTCGCTGTTAGGATAAAGCCTGATCAGTTCTCGATAGGTCTTCACGGCTTTCTCTTTCATCCGTTCTTTTTGGTAGTAATCCCCCAACTGCATCAAGGCCTGACTGGCGAGGGCGTGTTGGGGATATCGTTTTAGAAAAGTTTCTACCATGGAGGCAAAGGAGTCATATTTGTTTTCTTGAAGGAGACAGAGAAGGATTCCAAAATCAGCCTCTGTTGCTTCTTTTGATTTAGGATAAGCCCTCGCTACATTAGAATAAGAATTGGCGGCTTGAGCATATCGTTTAAGGTTATAATGCCCATCTCCTATTTTCAGGAGTGCGGAGGGCACATATTGGCTTTCGGGGTACTTTTTGGCGAGACGTTGAAATTCTTCGATGCCCTTATCGAATTCTTTCTTCCGGAAATAGGACCATCCGATCCAGTGTTGGGATTCGTCTCCATAGGGACTCAGGGGGTTCGATTCCAATAGGGTTTGAAATTGACGAATTGCCTCATCAAATTGCTCCTCTCGGTAAGCCACCCATCCAAGGAGATAGGTGGCCTTGTTTTTATCTCCGTTTTCCTCCGTCATGGAGGACAATCGCGTTAAATAACCCCTGGCCTTCTGATAATCATTCTGATTCAAATAACACTCACCCACCAACAAGAAGATGGAAGGGGTGGACCGATATTGAGGGAATTCTTTGAGAATCTTCAGAAAATACTGGTTGGCTTCCTTCCACTCTCGCCTTTGAAAGTGGTACCATCCCAAACTGTTCAGCCCTTTTGGGTACAAGGTTGGATCTCCCCGCAGCTTATCCACATATCCAACCCCTTTTTTATAATCCTGTTTTAAAAGCGAAGCCTCGGCCATCCAATAAAGAACCTCGTTTTTCTCCACCAAATTAGGGAAATCAGTAAGGAGCCTTTCCCAATATTGAATAGCCATTTCATAATTTTTTAAATAAAAATGGGCATAACCCAATTTTG
>CAZEKS010000643.1:0-1764 GCA_964512795.1 uncultured Syntrophaceae bacterium | reverse complement strand
GAGCCCGAGCGAAAGGCCCGAGGCCAAGGAGATCGAAGCAGGCGATGTCAGCATCGTCGATGCAGATCGACGCCGGCATCGGGCCTTGCAGCCGGGCGAAGCCAGAGAGTTATTCGGATAGGCTCTATGTCCGGAGGGACCTGTTGACCAGGTATTTATTGATTTGACAAGCAGGTCCAGTCTCCCTTAAAACGGGAGACATAAGCTGCCCATAACCTGCAACCATAAGGAGAACAACGAGATATGGTCGAATTACCTATATTCCATAAAACAGAGAAGTACCTGGTACGGCCGAGCAAGATCATCGCCCTGGGCAAAAACTACCTCGACCATATTGCAGAGCAGCAAAAGGTCGACGTCACGGGTTTTACAGACGATATCCCCGCTGAACCCATCCTCTTTGCCAAGACCCCCAACGTCTTGATCGGTCCGGAGGAAGCGATCGTCATTCCCCGGTTCGTTTATGAGTATGGCTTTGACGAGGTACGCACCCATTACGAGGCTGAACTGGCCTTTTTCATCAAGGACACCTGTAAACACGTACCCCGGGAAAAGGCCTACGACGTCATTCTGGGATTCACGTGCATGAACGACGTGAGCCAGCGCAACATCCAGTCCGGTGACCAATCGGGCTGGTTCAGGGGAAAATCCCTGGATACCTTCGGCCCCCTGGGACCGCAGATAGTACTGACCAAGGACATCGGCGACCCACAGCACCTCAGGATTCAATGCCGCCTGAACGGCCGCGTGGTCCAGGATTCCAATACCCAACACATGATATTTCCCATCCCGGAGATCGTGGCATTCGTGTCCAAGAATTTCACCCTCTCACCAGGTGACCTGATCACCACCGGCACCCCTGCAGGCGTGGGAGACATAAAACACGGCGACGTGGTGGAGATCGAGATCGAAAAGATTGGTGTCCTGCGAAACCCGGTGATGGACGAGAGATACCTGTAATATCGTTCTGGCGTAGATAAGCGACTCCATCGTCTACCTGACGCCTCTAATTACTCCACACCCCTTTGACCTGCATCCGGATTTTATAGACCGATGTATAGGCCGTGATAAACAGGGTCTTTCTATCCTGGCCGCCAAAGCATACATTGGTGCTCCCTTCCGGGACCTCGATGGTTTCCAGGAGTTTACCCTCGGGACTGTATATCCTGACGCCTTTATTGGTCAGATACACGTTACCGCGCTCGTCCAGGGTCATACCGTCGGAGCCCTCATCTGCAAAGGGCCGCTTATGGGCCAATGTGCCGTCTGCCTGGATATCGTATACAAAGGTCTTATTGCCCTTGTGGTCCGCCACATAGAGTGTCTTACCGTCCGCTGTACCGATCACACCATTGGGAGTAGCTGTCCATTTTCCTGATAGATCGAAAGTCCGTTCGTATTGTCGTGGCGTCTGATAATGTGTTGGCCAGGGGATCCTATTGCCGATAGAGGGAGTATGGCCTTAGGCATAGGATTGATCCACTACGAGAAGGAACTGGAGCGACGCGATGAGACCATCGCCAAGCAAGCCGAACGAATCAAAGAACTTGAAGCCCAGATCGAGCAACTCAAGCGATTGTTGGCAGATAAAGCCGAGTCCAAGGCGTCCAAGAAGCCCAAGTTCACTGAAAACTACAGCCTCGACAAGAACACCCATAAGAAGAGACACCTGGCGATATCGACCGGACGACGAAGCCATGAGGCCAAATGGGACCTGATCAAAGACTCCTACGATATCTATTGGGAAGGCGTCGACTTGGGTGA
>CAZEKS010000642.1:0-1766 GCA_964512795.1 uncultured Syntrophaceae bacterium | reverse complement strand
GTCGTCGCATTATTATCCACATAGACGGTCTTCACGGCCTGACCTCCTCCACTTCAATATCATCGCTGACAAATTCCCTTAGCTTCGATTCGACATACTGTTTTAAAGTAAACTCTGAACTGGGGCAGAAGGAACACTTTCCCCTCAATGCCACCAAGACCTTGTTGCCCTCAATATCGATTAAATCCAAATCGCCTCCATCCGCCTTTAAAGCCGGAATAATTTCCCTTCCTAAAGTCTCTTCGATCAATTTGATTTTCTGAATGTTCGTCAACTTCTTCTTCTCCGGCTTGGGAGGAGGCGCCTCTTTTTCCATTTCCTTTCTCACTTTTTCGATAATCGCCTCGATCTTTGGATGGCACTGACCGCATCCTCCACCCGCTTTGGTATAGTAGGTCACCTGTTCCACGGTCTTGAGATTATTCTCACGAACCGCCTTGATGATCTCTCTATCCGTCACACCGAAGCAGTTGCAGATTACCTCGAAATCTTCTTTTGTTACTTTCTGCCCGCGATAATTGGCAATCGCAGCATCGAGCGCTTCTCTTCCCATCACCGAGCAGTGCATCTTTTCTTCGGGAAGGCCTCCCAGATAATTAGCGATATCCTGATTGGTGATCTTCGCTGCTTCCTCAAGGGTCTTCCCCTTGATGATCTCCGTCAAGGCGGAAGAGGAAGCAATGGCACTGGCGCAGCCAAAGGTCTTGAATTTTACATCTTTAATCCGTTTCTTCTCATCCAATTTGAAGGTGAGCCTCAAAGCATCCCCGCATGCCAGCGATCCCACTTCACCGGCTCCGTCCGGATTCTCAATTTCGCCGACATTTCTCGGATTGAGAAAGTGATCCTTTACCTTCTCGGTGTAATCCCACATAGAAAACCCCCGGTATTTTTATTCATTAATAATCTATTATAAATTTAACCCCTCCGCACCGTCAACCCCTTTCTAAACTAACTCAAGAGTTCTTCGGAGCGGGACAAAGATCCTTGAATTCCGTCGTCCCCTGAACGAGGGACGTTGCACAATTTGAATTCCACAAAACGGTGCCAAACCATCATTGATCTTCGACCCTTTTTCTCCCATCAGCTAATTGCTGGTTTGATTGCTGAGACCTTGATACTGACCACCGAGTTCGCCAAATCCTCGGCTCTTTCCTGGGACAGCTTCAAATTCTTAGCAATCTCCCTGGCTGTCGGGTCATTGGCAAAGAGCTCTACAGAAAAAGTGGCTTCGCCCAGGACTTTGGTCTCCTCAAACCCCGCTGCCTGAATCACTTCCAGGTACTCCTTCTTGGTAACGGCCCCTGCCACACAACCAACGTAGGCAGCCACGGAATTTCTGATCTCCGCGGGCAGCTCTTTGAGCAGCACAATATCAGAGACCATCAGGTTTCCACCCGGCCTGAGTACGCGGAAGGCTTCCTCGAAAACCCTTTTCTTGTTCGGGGAAAGATTGACCACGCAATTGGAGATGATGACATCCACCTGACGGTCGCCCACGGGTAAGTTCTCGATCTCTCCCAGTCTGAATTCCACATTGTCATAGCTGCCTTTCCGGGCGTTCTCTCTGGCCCGGTCAAGCATTTCTGCAGTCATATCGACCCCGATAACTTTTCCCGTCTTGCCCACCTGGTTGGCAGCGAGAAAACAGTCAAATCCGGCACCTGAGCCCAGATCGAGAACCACCTCCCCTTCCTTTAGTGAGGCAAGAGCGATTGGATTGCCGCATCCGAGACCCAAATTTGCTCCCTCAGGAACAGCTTTCA
>CAZEKS010000641.1:0-1768 GCA_964512795.1 uncultured Syntrophaceae bacterium | reverse complement strand
TGATGCTGATTGAGAAATCAGGAATAGAGACAGTACTTTGTATCGAATTTTCATTAGCTTTTTCAAGGATCACCCCTTTTGATTTTATTAATAATATTTTAGTGGAAAAAGTGAAGGCCAGAAAAGTCATCATTGGATTTAATTACCATTTTGGCAAGAGGCAGATGGGGAATGTTCGAATCCTAAAGAGTGCGGGCGAACACTTTAACTTTGAAGTAGAAGTGATGGACCCGTTAGAAATTGACCACATGGCAGTAAGTAGTTCAAGGATCAGAGAACTTATCAAAAGGGGTAAAGTAGAAGATGCCGCAAAACTGCTTGGAAGGGATTATCCAATTATCGGAAGAGTGGTTCAAGGTTCTAAAAGAGGTCACACCATAGGTTTTCCCACAGCAAACTTGGAGATTTCGGAAGAATTATATCCCAAAACAGGTGTTTATGCAGTAGAAGTCATATGGAATCAACAGATATTTAATGCCCTCGCTAATGTCGGCTTTAATCCCACTTTCATATCGTTACAAAGAGATAGAAGTCCAGAAAGGAGTTTTTCGGTTGAGGTCTATATTCTGAATTTCAATGAAGAGATTTATGGTGAAGAAATTCAGGTTAATTTCAAAAGAAGAATTCGGGATGAAATCCGATTCGATGCTCCGTCACAACTTATTGAACAGATCGAGAAGGACATCCGATGGGCCAAAGAGAATGTGTTCGGAAAAACGGAATAATGGAATATTGGAATGATGGAACAATGGAAAAGAAAAAAGATAAAAAATGAAATGTTGAAAAAAAAGAATGGAGTAAATAACCCCGCCCACAGGGCGTAGCTTTAAAACCTAAATTCCCTAAACCAAAAATCGAGATCCCGAAATCGAAGATCCTGAATCAAGTTCAGGACCTTGTTCGGGATGACAAAAAAGCAAGAACCAAACACTGTTGTCATGCTGAACTCGTTTCAGCATCCAGTTTTTTCTGCTTTCAGCAGACACACCTTTCATCTCCGTCCACAGGACGGGGTTTTCAGGTGTGATTTTGATTAAGATAACTGAGGAGTCGAAGTTCTAGGTTTTGTGAGTCTTACCCATTATTCCAGTCTTCCACTATTCCAGACTGATGTGGTTTTACCCCATATTCCAGCATTCCATCATTCCAATTTTTGGTTAGTGGATCAATTTGCCAAGCCTTCTCCACCTGATCTCATCTAAATATTTCTGTGCATTTCCATCCCAAGAAAAATAGATGATGAGGGCCTTTCCCCTAACGGCGCTGACATTGACAAATCCCCAAAAGCGACTATCCTGACTATTGTCACGGTTATCCCCCAAGACAAAAAGAGAGTCTTTGGGGACAACCACAGGACCAAACCTCTCCATAAGCTGAAGCTGTCTTATCCAATCACTCTTTTCACTATAAAGTCCCCATGGATCATCCACCAAATGATCATTGATATAAATCTTGTCGCGGATAACTTCTACTTTTTCTCCCTCTGTCCCGATGACCCTCTTAATAAAATCCTTCGACCGATCTTTAGGATAAATGAATACGACAATATCCCCTCTTTGAGGCTTCTTAAGTTGAAAAAGCTTTATATCTGTAAAAGGAATTTTTACTCCATAAACAAATTTATTCACAAGAAGATAGTCGCCGACCAGTAATGTGGGCTCCATGGAACTCGAAGGAATCTTAAATGCCTGAATAATAAATGTCCGGATAAAAAGGGCAATCAAGACCGCAATGATGATTGGTTCCAAATATTCTTTATAAATATTTT